>CANHLV010000272.1 GCA_947461495.1 Chitinophagaceae bacterium | reverse complement strand
ATGATGAAGATTATGAACATCATAAGCCGAAGGAGTTTGAGTAGAAGCCCCCTCAGTCCACCAATGGGGGAAGTTTTCATTTCGGAAATAAAAAAGCCTTTGTGACGGAGAAAATAATTAATAAGAAAGTAAAAATAAGGAATAAGAAAATGGCAATTATCTATGTGCAATAGCTTTATTCTTTATCCTTTATACCCATCTCCGCGAAAACTCTCATTACTCTCTTCTCAGCGGTAAAAAATTCGTAGCCCCCTCAGTCCCCCAAAGGGGGAAATGAAAACACCTTCGCGACTTTGCCCCCTTGCGAGCTTTGCGTGAAACTCATTCGTGCTACTTTGTGCCTTCGAGCCTTTGTGGCAAAACCTTTTCAAACCCTTTATCCCTCCTACTAAAAATTCATCGGCACATTCACCTTTATTCCAAAATTTCTGCCCACATTAAATACACCTTCCCTGCCAGTAATCGGATTTACCGCAGCATATTTCAATCTACTCAAATGAGATTGGTAAGCAACATCAGCAATATTTAAAGCAGATAAATAAATGCCTAGAATTTGTTTATTCTTTTGATTATTAATTTCAGCCCCTACTCCAATATTCATCAACACATATCCTCTACTGGCAGTTTCTGTATTATAGGCAGTAAAAGCATTGTTCTGTTTGAAAGTATTTTCTATCTCATATTTAGCATAAAAATTCTTGATTGATTTATTTAGCTTTTTAAAATCAGCTCTAAATTCTGTGAGTAATTTAGGTGCGGGAATAAAAGGAAGATTTTTAGACCCTTCCATTGCTGTCGCAAATTTGCCTCTTACATAAGAGAAGCTGTTTTCAATATGGAGCCAGTCTAATGGATGCGGATGTATATCAAGCGTAATTTCCGTTCCGTACATGTTTGCTGCTTGCTGATCAAATGTAAAGGCAGTAAGATAATTGCCATTGACTTCCACCAATGAATCAGTACCTGAAATGTTTTGCAGCTTTCTGTAATAAATAAAATTGCTGAAATGATTATAATAACCTGCAAGGTTAAACGAAAAATGCTCTTTGTTTAACGTTATTGCCGCATCAAATTGTGTACTGATTTCACTGTTTAAATTTCGGTTACCATACTCATATCTAATCGTTCCTTCATGAGCCCCATTTGATGCGAGCTCTGGTATACTCGGCGCTCTGAAAGCACGGGCGATATTGAATTTAAGATTTACATTTTTACTCGCAGCATAAGTCAAACCCGCACTGCCGGAAAAATTAGCAAATTGTTTTTTGAAAGCTTCACCTTTTACAGAACTGCCTTCCATCAAATTTTTAACATCAATATTTCGGTTGTCAAATCTCATGCCCCCACTGAAATTAAATTTCTTAACTTCTTTCTGAGTAAAAACAAAAAAGCCAATATCAAACAAATGATAATCCGGAATCAATTGCTCAACACCAAGATTCGTATTCGTTTGATCCATACCGTTAGTTCCTATTGAATGTTTCCATCCATTCTTTTCTTTGAAATGAAACTGAGAAGCGTAAGTAATGGTCTTCATGTCAAAAAACAACGAGCGTTCATCAAGATTATCGGGATTACCAAACTCTTCTCTTCTGTTTTGTTGAAAGCCGATGTTAATTGAAAGGCTATTGTCGCCTAATTTATAGTTGTTGTCAGTAGCAACTTTAAAATGTCTGATATGTTGATATGGCGTTAATGGTGTACTACTTTTAAAATCAGTAGTTGTGGCAGCTATTTCATCTCCACCGGGCATCGCTTTGATAAAATTTCCCAAACTATCTCTGTCGCCTTCTACCAATCCCGCTTTTAAATCAAAACTGCTGAAAAGCAAATGACTAAATCCCTTTTCACCATTGTAGCCAATATAACCTCCCACATTCTGTTCATTGAATTTGGAATTGAAAACATAACCATCATATTTATTTTTATAATCGGCGGCAGCTTTATATGTCCCGTAAGCATTCCAGTTGAAACCCTTTTTATTGCCTGAAAAATTCCCATTGAAAGAACGTAAATGATTATTCGTTTGATAATTGGATCCAAGATTTAATTTAATGGTGTTTTTTGGTGCAGGCACATTTGTAATGATATTGATCACTCCGGCCATAGCGTCACTTCCATAAACCAAACTAGCTGGACCTTTCAGGATTTCAATTTTGCTGACACTTTCATCATCGATTTCAATCCCATGTTCATCGCCCCATTGTTGTCCTTCCTGACGAACACCATCATTAATGGTTAACACACGATTGTATCCTAATCCTCTGATTAATGGCTTTGAAATCGCAGGACCAGTCGATAAAGACGAAACCCCTGCATTTTTAGTAATGCTCTCAATAATATTCATGGAAGAGGATTGTAACAAATCCTGTTTGCGCATCACCGAAACCTGAAAAGGAATTTTCTTTAATTGAGTGGCTTTGCTGACACCGGTTACAACAACTGCATTGTTTTCGACTATGGCTTCCAGTAAGTTGAAATCCTTATTAGTTTCTCCTTTAACTTCAATAGTGACAGCAAGTGTGGCATACCCAATGTGCGAAACTTCTACCAGATGATTGCCATCATTTAAATTATCAATGGCAAATTCACCCTGTTGATTCGTACTTGCACCAACTCTAACATCGGAAATATAAACAGAAGCACCTTCAATGGGTTTACCTGTTTTTAAATCACGAACTATACCATGTAAATTTCCTTTGACCGGATTTGCTTTTAGTAAAAGAATGAAAGAGAATAGAAAAAAAGTAAATAGTAAAAATTGCTTCATACCTCAGATTTGTAACATTGTTGCAAAACTATCATTTTGTAACAACGTTGCAAAGTTTTATTCCAAGCAGAATCGTTAAAGATTTTCAATAATTCCAGCAATACCTTGTCCACCGCCAACACAGGCCGTTACCATGCCGTATTTTTTATTCAGGCGTTTCATATCATGTAAAATCTGTACCGTGAGTTTGCAACCTGTACAACCCAATGGATGACCCAATGCAATGGCACCTCCGTTGATATTGACTTTTGAACTATCCAAATTCAATTCATTGAT
>CANHLV010000271.1 GCA_947461495.1 Chitinophagaceae bacterium | reverse complement strand
CCTTGCCGTAAGTGGATATTTGTTTTCCATGTAAAATCGAGACATATAAGTAGCAAAACCTTCATTCAGCCAAATATGTTCCCAGGATGCGCAAGTAATTTTATCTCCGAACCATTGATGAGCAAGTTCATGTGCTACTAAAGATTCTTCTGTGTTATACAAAAATGTGGAAGTTTGGTGTTCCATGCCACCGCCCCAACCGAATTGAACATGACCATATTTCTCATTAATAAAAGGGTAAGCTCCAAAACTATTGTGAAAAAGTTGTAAGACATCTAATGTATTTTGAGTGCCTGCCTGAAATAGATCAATACTTTCAGGATAACAATAAGTTACCATTGGCAAAATTATATTCCCAAGTTGAACTGAATTACTGAACACATTATAATTAGTTATCGCCATGCAAACCAAATATGTTGCAATTGGATAGCGATGTTTCCAATGCGTGGTGATTTGGGTACCGTTTGTGGAAATTATTTCTGATTGTAATAACCCATTTGATGCTGCTTTGTATATAGAAGGGTGTGTAATATAAATATCAATTGAATCTGCTTTATCATCAAGCCCGTTTTTACAGGGCCACCAGTCTCGCGAACCATAAGGCTCACTTAGTGTCCACATTACGGGTACCCCAGAATGATTTGTTTGTATGAATGAGCCAAATCCTGTGTTTGGCGGCACGCCTTGATAATAAATAACAACAGAATCCTTTTTACCAGCCGGTTTTGAATTTGTAAAATTTATTTTTAATGCATTGTTCGTGTTTTCATAATTTACTAACTCATTATTTTCTAAAACACTATCTGTAAATAATGGGTTCATCAAATCAAAAGAAATTGAAGTTGACTCAGTCATTAAAGTATAATAAACAGTGATTTTTCCTTTTATATATCTTACAGCAGGGTTTACATCCCATTCACAACGATAATAATAAACATCAAAATTTTCGGAGGAAGTTGTAACTGAATTTACATCAACAATTCTTGAATAAGCTTTAGATTCCATTTGTGGAATATCTAAAACAGTCGCTTTTATTTGCTGAGCATTTGTAATTGTAGCGCACATGAAAAATTTGATAAGCAAAAACAAACGCATCTAAAAAATATTAATTATTGATTTATTTCAGTCCGAGTTTATCAATTCATTTAAAGCGGTTAAAAAAGATTTTAATAGCTTCAAATGCCATTAAGCGATGGGCAAATTTATATGTTACTTAAATAAACGAAATAATTTCATCAAACAAATAAACATCTAAATCACAAATTAATACTTTATTAACTGATTTCATAAAAAGCGTTTTTAAAGTATTATCTATAAACTACTAAAGTCAAAATAGCAGTAAATTTGTTTCATGGTAAAATTTAATGTATATGATACAGCCAATTTATTTAGAAAATTAACCTTTTTAAGATTTTGGAATGCATTGAAGGTATACACAAGTTATCAGGTCAGTAAAATGATAAAATCACCGGTTCAATGGGGACTGCCTGTTTCCATATCATTTGAGCCAACAACCAGCTGTAATCTCAGGTGCCCGGAATGTCCAAGCGGATTAAGGTCATTTTCAAGACCGACAGGAATGTTAAAGAATGATTTTTTCAAACAAACAATTGATGACATTCATACACATGTACTTTATTTGATTTTTTATTTTCAAGGAGAACCATATCTTAATCCTGATTTTCTCAACATGGTTACATATGCCAATCATAAGAAACTTTATACTGCGACATCTACAAATGCTCATTATCTTACAGATGAAATGGCTAGAAAAACAGTTGAAAGTGGGTTAGATAGGCTGATTATATCTATTGACGGAACTACTCAGGATGTTTACACTCAATATCGAATCGGTGGAAATCTCGAAAAAGTAATAGAAGGGACTAAGAATATTGTAAAATGGAAAAAACAATTAAAAAGTAAAACTCCGCTTATAATATTTCAATTTTTAGTGGTGAAACCAAATGAACATCAAACAGGGGAAATAAGGAAAATAGCAAAAATGCTTGGAGTTGATGAGTTGCGATTTAAAACTGCACAAGTATATGATTACGAAAAAGATCCGAACCAATTGATCCCTGAAAATGAAAAATTTAGCAGGTATAAAAAAAATGCCGATGGCACTTATCGTCTTAAAAATAAATTAGCCAATCGTTGCTGGAAACTATGGCATGCCAATGTGATTACCTGGGATGGTCTAGTGGTGCCTTGTTGTTTTGATAAAGACGCTGAGCATCAATTGGGGAATTTAAAAACACAATCATTTTCGGATATATGGAAGAATGACAATTACAAACAATTCAGAAGGGAAATCATGAAAAGCAGAAAAAATATTGATATTTGTGCCAATTGCAGCGAAGGTGTATCGGTTTGGGAAGATTAATCATTCAATTTAAAAAAAAACAATGCAAAATTCATTTAATGAAAAATTCAGACAGGTAGTATTGTTTATGTTAATTGTTGTTATTGCTGTTTTATTAATTTTTGAATTAACCATTTTTATTCCTGGCTTTTTAGGAGGGATAACGTTATACATCTTAAGTCGTTCATTGTTTTTTAAAGTCATTTTTAAATACAAGTGGAAGAAAGGATTAACTGCTTTACTTTTTATTATTGCTTTTATGCTTCTAATTGCCATTCCTATTTATATAGGTATAGAATTGGTTAGTCCTAAATTTAAATTAATTACAGAACAGCAAGACAAACTCATACATGGCATTCAAATTATTGCAGATAAAATAAAAGTTGCTACAGGAATGGATTTGTTCACTGCCGATAATGCCAAACAAACCGCAGCTAAAATATCAGCTTTCGTCCCTCAGTTGCTTAATAGTACCGCAGTGATGTTGGGCAATCTGTTAATGATGTTTTTTCTTTATTATTATTTACTTACAGGCGGATCTGGTGTAGAATTATACCTGTCAAAAATTATTCCATTGAAAAATGAGAATATCTACTTGCTTGCTGAAGAAACTAAAATGATGGTAAAAGCCAATGCCCTTGGTATTCCGATTATTTGCATAGTACAAGGCATTTTTGCAGCATTG
>CANHLV010000270.1 GCA_947461495.1 Chitinophagaceae bacterium | reverse complement strand
TTCATTCCTAAATTTGAATATTGCACCGATAATGCAGCGATGATTGCGATAACAGCTTATTTTAAATATCAGGCAAATGCGTTCGCGGATTTGAGTGTGACACCGTCAGCGAGAGCGGAGTGGGGATGAAAAGTTTGAAAAGTTCAAAATGTTTAAAAGGTTCAAAAAGTTCTAAAGATTTTGGATGCTGAAAAACATGTTGAACTTATTGAACATCTTGAACCTCTGAAACTATATTGTAAAATGCCAAACTCCTTCTTCCAATTCAAACAATTCACCATTCACCAAGATCAGTGTGCCATGAAAGTGTGTACAGATGCTTGTTTGTTTGGGGCATGGATGGTTGATGTGATTCGGAATAGTAATTTAAATTTCTCCTATGCACTAGATATTGGAACCGGAACAGGATTATTGAGTTTGATGCTGGCTCAAGAAAACCATATTGAAATTGATGCGGTTGAAATAAATGAAAATGCGGCAACACAAGCGATTCAAAATGTAGACTCAACTCCCTGGAAAAATAAGGTTCATATTCACAATCAATCCTTGCAAGAATTTGTACCTCAGAAAAAATTCGATTTCATCTTTTCCAACCCGCCATTTTTTGAAAATGATTTGACTTCTTCAGATAAAAATAAAAATGCAGCCAAACACGATAGTACATTAACACTCGATGTGCTAATTGATTTCATTAAAAATAATCTTGCTGAAACTGGATACGCTGCGGTTTTGTTGCCGTATCATCGAACTGCATATATAGAGTCATTATTGCAAAAGCAATCTTTGTTCACAATAGAAAAAATGCTGGTAAGGCAATCCGTTAGTCATGGCTTTTTTCGAACGATGATTTTATTTTCGAATAAAGAAGCTGAATTGTCGTCAGTGAAAGAAATGAGTATTCATGATGAGAATAGGAATTATACGGATGAGTTTGTAGCAAAATTAAAAGGGTATTATTTGAGGCCCCCTCAATCCCCCAAAGGGGGAAGCAGTCCAAAGAAATAAAAAATACTACTCTAATGAAAATTCAAACTAATAAACAAAACATAATCAAAGTCCCCCTTTGGGGGATTTAGGGGGCTTTATCCCGCATACTCCTTCATATACGCATAATGCTCCGTCAATACACCTTCTTTCACAATAGTAGCTTTATCAATGATTGAACTGTTGCCATCGATAATATCTTTAAGTACATGTTTAATCAATTGCTCACCGAAATATCGGCTCGCATCTCTTGGCAATTCGTTTGGAAGATTGCCTACCGCCATGATGTCTATTGAGTTGGGAAGATAAGGAGCTGTTCTTTCCATGGTGATTTTGTCTACACCATAAACAGGATCTTCGATTGTAGAGTCGCCTAGATTGCAAGGAATCGAACCATACATGTCATCGGTAATATCCGCTATCGTTTTGATGTTGAAGTCTGCACCTTGCAACGCTTCTTTTTCAAACAATCTTGGAATATCATGATCCCAATAAATGCCATTCATTAAAATATCTGTATGAGGAATGTATTGTTCGAAGGTGCAATGGTAATGAGATGGATTTTTATGGAAATCATCTCTTTGATAATTGTTATGTTCTTTATGCAGATATAAATCTTTTCCTTTTAGATGAACATAAACCGGGTAAGAGAAAGTTTTTTCAAGATATTCATCTGGCTCAACTTCGTAAATACCCAACAGGTTCATGATTTCCAATACGCCATGTGCCACACGTCCACTGCCAGTTACTGCAATTTTGATAGGAGGGATGTTGAGTCCGAAATAGGTATGAATCAAATCCTGAAAGCCTTTGTTGGAATTGACACGGTCTAATTGGTATGCACCAGTTTTCTTTCCAAAAGCCATCATGCCATTATGAGCACCCACAACACCTGCAAAAAATCCAAAGCCAATGATACGTTTGCCATCTTCGTGCTCGAGACATTCGTAATCAATCAAAGTGATTTTTTTTGCAATAATCGCTTTAATTAATTTTTGATTATAAGGTTGCAGTTTTTTGGTATGTGAGAAGAATAGGTAAGTTTTGTTGGGCATCAACATTTCAACAGGCACTTCTTTAATACCCAGTAAAATATCACATTCACTAATATCTTCTTTCACTGTGGCACCGGCTCTTTCGTATTCTTTGTCGGTGTAGCAACGAGAGTCGCTATGTTGCACGATGACTTCGATGCCTTCCTGGGTTTTATTGATGAATTTGCAATGAGCGGGTGATAGAGCCACTCTATTATCGGAAGGGATTTTGCCTTCTCTGATGAGTCCGAATTTCAACATGGGTTTTTATTTGTCGGCAATTTACATTTTTAAATTATTATTGTCATAAGTACATTTGCGTCATGAATTATTTTGAATTGTTTTCTTTGCCAGAAAAACCAGTTGTAGACAGGACTGTGCTTGCTAAAAAATATTTCGAATTACAACGAAAATTTCATCCTGATTATCATACTGACGATACAGAAGCGGAGCAATCTGATATTTTAGAGCTGTCTTCTGCGGTGAATAAAGCTTTTGCCATTTTCAAAGATGATCAAAAAACAATCGCTTATTTTCTGCAAATAAAAGGTTTTTTGGAGGAAGAGGAAAAGTTTTCATTACCTGCCGATTTTTTAATGGAAATGATGGAAGTTAATGAGTTGCTGGATGAGGGAGAAACTGAAAAGGTAAGGGTATTAATATCCGATACAGAAGCCCAAATGGACTTTGATTTTCATAAAATAATAGCCAATTGCGGTGAGAAAATACTAGAGCCGGAATTCTTAAAAATCAAAGACTATTATTTTAGAAAAAAATACTTGAGACGTATTTTGGACAGATTGAATGATTAATGTAATATTGCAATCCGAATTTCGAAGTTCAACAACGAATTTGAAATGTGAAGTAACATTTTAAACTTATTGAACTTTTTTAACAAAGAACATTTGAGTTGCCCATGTGGCGGAACTGGTAGACGCAGCAGACTCAAAATCTGCCATTCGCAAGGGTGTGAAGGTTCGATTCCTTTCGTGGGCACTAAAAGTCAGAACGAGAATGAAAGCGAAAGCGATCATGAAGTTCTGACTTTTTTCTTCG
>CANHLV010000269.1 GCA_947461495.1 Chitinophagaceae bacterium | reverse complement strand
CAGAAATGCGGATGTGGCGAAATTGGCAGACGCACCAGACTTAGGATCTGGCGCCGCGAGGCATGTAGGTTCGACCCCTATCATCCGCACACATTAAGTTGATAAGTTGAGTGGTTATCTGTTGGAAACGACATGAAAACTAATCCTTGGCTTATCAACTTATTTAATTTAAAAACGTTTCAATCATTTTATATGCCATCAGTAGTTAGAGAAAACATCGGTTTATTGACAGACAAATTAACGGTAACTGTAAAAAAGGAAGATTACTTTCCGTCATTTGAAAAGAAATTAAAAGAATACAGTAAAACCGCCAGTATTCCGGGTTTTAGAAAAGGGATGGTACCTGCAGGGATGATTAAAAAAATGCACGGCAATGCTATTTTTCAAGATGAAGTACTAAGAAATGTTGAACAAAAATTATACGCTTATTTGAATGAAGAGAAGCCTGATATTTTCGCGCAACCACTTCCTTTGGAAAAAGATTTAAGTAAAATCGACATCAACAATCCCGCTGATTATGATTTTGGATTTGAAATCGGATTAAAACCAGCATTTGAATTACCTGATTTTTCAAAAGAAACATTAACTGCTCATAAAGTTGAAGTGAGTGAAGAAATGATCAATGAGGAAATCAATAGAATGCAAATCAAAGGCGGAAAAATGACGGAGCCTGAAGTAATCGACAATGAAGAAAACGTGTTGAATGTTTTATTTACGGAAACGGATAAAAATGGTAACGCTGTTGAAGGTGGTGTGAGCAAAGAAAATTCTGTGTTGTTGAAATATTTTACACCAAAAATGCAGAAAGAATTGATGGGTAAGAAAATGGCTGACTGCATTGTATTCCAATTAGGCAAAACTTTCGAAGGAGACAAACTTGAAATGATGTTGCACGATCTTGGCTTTGACAAAAATGACAAAGAAGCAGCTTCTAAATATTTCAAACTAGACATAGTAAAATTAGGACTGGTTGAAAAAAGAGAATTAAATGAAGAATTTTTCAACGAAGTGTATCCCGGCAAAGGCATTGCTACTGAAGATGAATTCAGAGCTATTTTGAAAGATGACATTGAAAAATATTGGACTTCTCAAAGTCGCAATCAATTGCACGATCAATTATACCATCTTTTGCTTGATAAAGTGCCTATGGAATTTCCGGAAGCCTTTTTGAAAAGATGGTTACAAACAGGTGGCGATAAACCTAAAACTGCAGAAGAAGCTGAAAAAGAATTCCCTACTTTTAGCAACCAATTAAAATGGACTTTAATCAGCGATAAAATCATTACTGATAATAAGTTAGAAGTGACCGAAGATGATTTGAGAAGTCACATGAAAGAAGAAGTAATGCGTTATTTCGGTCAGATGAATATGGGTGAAGATATGAGTTGGTTGGACAGCTATATCGACAGAATGATGAAAGATGAAAAACAAATTGACGCCACTTATCGCAGGTTGATTACTGAAAGACTATTTGATTATTTGGAAAGACAGATTAAAACAAAGAACAAAAAAGTTACTCCGGATGAACTTGCAGCTATGCAGCACAATCACCAACATTAATTGGTAATTCAATGAGCATAGTGTTTGGATTGAGAACGGAGTGATTAAAATGTTTGTGTACAAATTATTGTCAACCTAAATTAAATAGGGGAGTGAAAAATAACATACTCATGAACAAACGATACTCTTTATTAATTCTCATAATGCTCTTTGTGTCTTCATTTGCTATTCGCGCACAAGACACAATTTATTTTCACAATGGTAATAAAGTAATTGGTAAAATTATAGCCGTAAATGAATATACCATTACTTACAAATATCTTAACGAAGAGGCCACTCAAACTGCAGGAAGATATGCGGTGGAAAAAATCAATTATCAATCTGGACGCATCGACAATATCAGTGAAAAGATAATCATCAACAGTATCGATGATTGGCAAAAAGTCATGCTACTCGATGATAAAACACAAATAGCTGGATTGAAGAAAGGATCTATAATCAGGTCCAACACTAGATTCCTCAATCTGCATTCTGCCAACACTAGCGAAAGAAAATCATTTGAAAAATTATTGAAAGAAGCTGCAAAAATCAACAGTCCATTTCTGTATATCACATACGAGCATGAAACTCTTTATCCTGGGTTAATTTGGTCTATAGGAGCTACACAGCAAGTTAAAAGGGCGGTTGCTTTTGGTTATTGATCTAAGTGTACTAAATAGCGTTTATCATAGCAAATAAAAAACGAAATAAATTACTCCAGTTTTTCATTACTCTTGTTGAAGGCAAAAAATGCAATACCCAAAGCCGCAATAATTACACCAATTCCCAGCATAATGTCCAAGTGAATGGTTTTTAAATTAAGCGTAATCACTTTATTAGCGAGTGCAATCATGGCAATTTGTAAAATTGATTTTACAGGTATTTTATCATGATGTAAAATCAATGTCATGGATTTGAACATTTCATATCCCACTATAATTATCAAAATCGTAGAAAAAATAGCATACAAATCTTCAACATTTATCAGCATGTAATATGGATTGGGGGAAATAGCAGTCATTATTACTTGAATGATAAGATCCACAGTACCAAGCAGCATTGTTAATACCAAAGTTATCATCAATGTGATAACGATAATCTTTGCAATGTTTTTTAAAACTTTCAGAATTTTTTGTTCAACAGGATGTTGCATGTCAGTTGAATTAGTAGAAGTAAAAATAGTAAAAATCCAGTATCCAGCTTATCCAGTATCCAGTATCCAGCTTATCTAGTATCCAGCTTATCCAGTATCCAGCTTATCTAGTATCCAGCTTATCCAGCTTCTCTCCATCCTACAGCTTAATCTCATCTTCGTTATTATCAAAAAATTTGAATTCCGTTAAATGAAAACTGTTGTTAGATTTGATTTTAATATTTTGTTTATATTTCCAACACCATTTCATTCTGCGAGATGGGAAACCGCAGGTAAGATATGTATAAATTATTGGGTGTACTTCAATGACAAGTCCTTTATGTTGTTGTACAATCAGATAATTCAGGTTTTTCGAGATTTCGTCTTCAAGAATGAGCGTTGAAGAT
>CANHLV010000268.1 GCA_947461495.1 Chitinophagaceae bacterium | reverse complement strand
CTCGTTATATGACAGCTGTTTGGGACAATTTCATTAGACCTTTACAGATGTCTAATCGGTATTAGATTCTCAACATTAATAAGAAATATTTTAGTCAATATAATGTCTCTGCGAAACTTTAATCGCCTCGCTTCTCTGCTGTAAATATCATTTATGATATTTCAAACTAACAAAAATGTTTCTACCCGCACCATCAATGCCACTAGCAAAAGTTCTGTATTGGGTATCAAAAATATTGTCAACGCCTGCTTGTATATTCAGCCTATTATTTAATTTATAACTAGTTCTAAAGTTTACAATTAGCCATGCCGGCATTCCTGCTGAAGTTGCATATTGTTCATTGTCTTCCCCATTCAAATTATAATCACTAATTCTTTTCCATCCATTATAATTGACATTTAAACCAAATCCCCATTTTTGATATTGATAGTTTGTTTTTAATGTCATTATAAATGGAGGGATATGATCTAATGGCGAATTGACACTGTCGGTAACGATTTCACCATGTGTATAATTTGCAGTAATCATCAAATCAAAATTACGTGTCAAATTCATTTTTAAATTTGAAGAGAAACCGTAAATAAATGCTTTTCGCTGATTTTGATTCGCCAACACCTCACTCATACTACCATCGTAGTTGATTGAATCTTTTCCATTGTATTTATATGGGCCGGTAACGATAGCATCAAAAAATTTAGTATAGTAAATATTGTTTTCCCAATTCAATTTATTGTTTGAATATTTTGAAATACCTGTTTCAATCGTAATGGTCTTTTCCGGCTTCAATTGTTCGTTGGGCACAATAATAGCTCCCGGAGCTGATTCAAATATTTTACTCAGGTCGTCAATATTTGGAACACGAAATCCTGTTGAAATCTGAAATGAATTTTTCCACCCATTTTTAAAATTAAAGATGACAGCTGCATTACCTGAATACACAGCATTTTTTTGATTGATGTCATTATATGGCAAATGGAAAAACGAAGTATCTGCAATGGTGGAATGTAAACTAGTGAAGCCGGCTCTGATGGCATCGGTAAATGTTATTATTTTGTTTTTCTTCCAGCTATGTGAAAAATAAGCCGCCAGATTTAGCATGTTATTTTTGCCATCGGGATAGCGCGTATCAAGTTTGCTGATTTCGCCTGTGTTGATATTTAATTGGTCAGCCGTTGATTGTAGTGTGTTGTATTGAGCGTCAATACCAACTCGGATATCATGTTGGTTGCGCTTTCTGTTCATATCCAAATTGAAGCCCCATATATTCACATTTTCATTTCTGTTTTGCAATGCTGTTGAATTAAATTTTCTAGTATGTCGACTTTCAACAACATGCTGATAATTTACGCCGTAATGAATTTGTTGAAAAAAACCACTACTGCTTTTTAGGTTAAAATCATAAGCGGCAAGTAATCTGGTTTGCGGACCATAATACCATGCTGCGTATTTTAATCCGGCGGCTGAACTTACGGATGGCGAAGGATTCGTAAGTCTGTCATATCTTGGCACGTCGGATGAATTTGAAAATTGCAGATTCAGTCCATGTTCTTTATTTGCAGAGGATTTTAATAAAAACTTTTGAACGATATCATATTGATGGTAACCACTGAACAATTGTAAATAAGGCTTTGTGTTTGTCATCAAACTGTCTTTGTTGTTAATTCTGTCAACATAATACAATCTCTTTGCATAGCCTTCTTTGTAGAAAGGATTGTTGTTTCTGCCACTTTTTAAATCTCCGAAATCAGAAAAACTCAATGAAGTAAATGATGCCAATTTTTGATTACCAGCATTCACATCTACATGAGCTGTAATTTCATTATCAACAGATCCGTATCGTGAAAATGCATTCAACTCAATCTGGTTTTTTTGACTTGAACTCAGTAATGGTTTCTTTGTATACATGGCAATCACGCCTCCCAAAGCATCGCTGCCATAAATGGTTGAAGCAGGTCCGAATAAAACATCTATTCTTTCAAACGACGACTGGTCGCTTGTGATGATGTTTTGAAGATGTCCGCTTCTGTATATTAAATTGTTCATGCGGACGCCATCGATTACTAATAAATTTCTGTTGGCTTCAAATCCTCTGAGTGTAACACTGCCACCACCCAATTGACTTTTCTGAATAAATACATTTCCTGTAGAAGCTAGTAAATCTGCTGTATTTTGAGCGTTGGCGTTTGAAATGTATTTGCTATTCAAAGTCAGCACTTGCTGTGCAATATATTTTTTCTGTTCCGGAAATTTATTAGCAGTAATGGTAATTTCATCAAGTATTGAAATAGTGTCTTTTACTACAGTTTTTAATTGTGCGTTACTAAGGTATGGAATCAACAGAGTAACGATGAGCGCTGTTTTATTCAAAAAGCTCATGATATATATTTTGGTAAATAAGAAAATAACTTCACTAAAAATGTGAAGTAGCAAAAAAATCATCTCAAAAAATCATGAATACAATGGTGGCGGAGTTGCTACGGAAAGTTCTTTGTTTACTGTCTTTTCAGTAGTAGATTTGTAAATATTTTCTTTAGCTATTTTATAAAAAGCTACAGCGTTTGATTTGGGCATCACAAACACAAGTGATAAAAATTTGACTAAAGAATCAGGTGTTTTGTTTTTTTGATTTTTATTTCCGTCAAATATTTTTTTAAATCTTTCTAGGATGTTAGTTTCCTCACTATCTCTGATTGCAATTATTTTATAGTCGCTACCTTTTTTAATGATTGACTTGATATCATAAAGTTCCTTTCTGTAATAAAATTCATCGTCATTAATTTTTAATTTTTCGAAATCCGTTTTTGAAATTTGAATTTCACTGAAATTGGCATTTTCTTCTTCTAGAATTTTGCTGATGTTAATGCTATTTAGTAATTGTTGACATTGCAACACAAGTATGACTCCGCCTGTTTGCAAGATAAGAATGGTGACAATCAGTATGGTGACAATTTTTTTCAACTAGAAATTCAGTCCGTCAAATTAATAAAAAACATTTTAAAATTCTAATCTTGTGATCTTGTTTCGTTCCAAGTTTTGTATTCAGGATAATTGATAGTACGTTCAGTGGGTAATTCTGTTAATG
>CANHLV010000267.1 GCA_947461495.1 Chitinophagaceae bacterium | reverse complement strand
TTATTGAGAATGTACCTCAAATATTGTGAGAAAAAAGGCTGGAAAACGGCGATACTCAGTGAAAGTGAAGGAACGGTTGGTGGTTACAAAGAAGTTCAGGTAGAAATTGTGGGTGACGATGTTTATGGTACGATGAAGTTTGAAAGTGGCGTTCACCGTGTACAGCGTGTACCCGATACCGAAGCTAGTGGCCGTGTTCATACCAGCGCCGCAACAGTAGCTGTAATGCCTGAAGCTGATGCAGTTGATTTTGAATTGAAAGAAAGTGATGTGAAAATGGAAACGGCTCGTTCTGGTGGTGCAGGCGGACAAAACGTAAATAAAGTAGAAACGAAAGTTTTCTTAACACATAAACCTACTGGTATCGTTGTGGTTTGTCAGACAGAAAGAAGTCAGTTGGGCAACCGTGAAAAAGCTATGGATATGCTTCGTACCAAATTGTATGATGAAGAAGTTCGTAAAGCTGAAGAAGCCATTGCGCACAAAAGAAAAAGTTTGGTGAGTACCGGCGACAGAAGTGCTAAGATTCGTACTTATAATTATCCGCAAGGAAGAGTAACTGATCATCGTATAGGCCTTACCGTTTATAACCTTGATTCAGTATTAAACGGAGAGGTACAAGAATTTATTGAGGCTTTACAGTTTGCAGAAAATGCTGAGAAGTTGACAACACAACAATAAAATCGATTTTAAAAAAACAATATTGGCAGCTGAAGAAAATAAAAAGCGTTCATTTTTTCGAAGAAAAGACGGTTCGGAAAAAAAAGCTGAGATGAGTTTTGTAGACCATCTTGAAGCGCTGAGGTGGCATGTGGTAAGGTCTACAATTGTGTGGCTTGTAATTACAATTATTCTTTTCATTAAAATAGACTGGATTTTTGATAATATTATATTTGCTCCAGCATCTGCAAGTTTTGTTACTTATGATGCTTTTTGTCGATTCGGTCATTGGTTAGGCATTGGCGATTCCATGTGTATGCCGCCAATTAATTTAGAATTACAAGGTAATACAGTAAGTGGTCCATTTATGGCAGCGTTGTCCATCTCAATGATAGGTGGTTTAATTCTTGCCTTCCCTTATTTGATATGGGAATTATGGAAATTTATCAAGCCTGCGCTTTCAGAAAAAGAATTGAAATATTCGAGAGGCAGTATTTTCTGGGTTTCGCTATGTTTCTTTATTGGTGCGGCTTTCGGGTATTATCTGCTGGCGCCATTTACATTTAATTTTCTGGCTAATTTTACTTTAGGTACAGGAGGCGTTTACAAATACATTCCAACTTTAGATGATTATATCGACACATTAAACAATATCATTTTGGGATGTGGGATTTCGTTTGAGTTGCCGGTGTTCGTTTACATTTTAGCTAAAATCGGTATCATATCGGCAGCGTTTATGCGCAAAAACAGAAAGTATGCGGTTTTGATTATTTTAATTATTGCAGCAGTTGTAACACCATCACCAGATTGGACCAGTCAGATGATTGTGTTTGTACCGTTGCAGTTGCTATACGAAATTAGTGTGTTGATTGCGGCTAGAGTAGATGGCAGTAAGAATGAGGAGAAGAAGGAATGGAGTTAAAAGCCTCTCCCCGACCCTCTCCGAGGGAGAGGGAGATTTAATTCGTGAGAGAATTTGAAAATCAGAATAGAATTTATTATTAATAACAATCAAAAATAAACACTCCCTAAAATAATCTAGTCAACCTCCCCCTTCGGGGAATCAAGGGGGCTAAATTCCCCCTTCGGGGGATTGAGGGGGCCTTTAAATTATGAACTCATTCAACCTTTCATCCCCTATTGCCATCGGTTGTGACCATGCAGGCGTGGATTACAAAGATGCCATCAAAACTTATTTGGAAAGCAAAGGCTTTTCAATAAAAGATTTTGGAACATATACTAAAGATTCTGTTGACTACCCTGATTTTGCACATCCGGTTGCGGCTTCTGTAGAAAATAATGAAACTGCTTTTGGCATATTAATTTGTGGAAGTGCTAATGGAGTTGCTATAACTGCCAATAAACATGCAGGAGTTAGAGCGGCGATTTGCTGGGCTGATGAACTGGCTTCATTGGCTCGTCAACATAATGATGCAAATGTAATTTGTATTCCTGCAAGATTTGTTGATGAAGCGACTGCGATTAAAATGGTAGATACGTTTATGAATACTGCGTTTGAAGGCGGAAGACATGAGGGAAGGGTGAGGAAGATTGGTTGTTAAAATGCCCCCTCAATCCCCCAAAGGGGGAAGCTGTTTGTGTTTTGCTGGGGATTAATATTCTAAACAGTATTACTATTCAGAAGAAACATTTTTGAACGAATTGAACGTTTTGAACCTTTGAAACATGAGTTTGTGTTTGGGGTTTGGTCGCTTCGCTCGTTTGGTGTTTATTGTTTGTTGTTGTAGACGATGCTCAGCTTTTGAATTTTTTATTGCAAACTTCGTTCCATAGGAACGTTTCGTCTTTAGCCCGAAATGCAAATAGATATTCGTTCCGTAGGAACGTTTGGTGAATTCAAATTATTATCAGTTTCATATCATTCAAAAAATATAAAAAATGAAAAATATTTTCTTTTTTGTTGTTTGCATTTTATTTCAAATAAAATTATCCGCACAGAATAAAGATGCAGCCAAATATGCTGCAATGGTAAATGAGGATGGACTGAAATCTCATTTAACAGTAATCGCAGATGATAATATGGAAGGTCGCGAAACTGGCACTGAAGGCCAACGCAAAGCTGCTGCTTATATCGCCAAACATTTTAAAAGTCTGGGATTGAAGCCTGTAAAATCAACAGAAAATTATCAGCAATTATTTCCTTTGAAAAAAGACTCTGCGGCATCAGCGAAAATTTCCATTAATAATAATGATTTGATTACAGGGAAAGATTTTTTAATTCCTTTGTCATCCAATGAAACCAATCAATTCAACAGCAACATGATTGTATTTGCAGGATATGGCATCAGCGACAATGATTACAACGATTATGAACATATAGATGTAAAAGGAAAAGTGGTTTGTTTCTTCTCAGGCGAGCCAAAGAAAAACGGAAATTATTTTTTATCAACTGATGGTATGTCATCAGCCTG
>CANHLV010000266.1 GCA_947461495.1 Chitinophagaceae bacterium | reverse complement strand
TTTTTAAATATGCTTGAGTTGGTACAAATGAAATACTTGCAAATTCTTATCGGTGAAGGGAGAAATAATTTCATCGTGGAGTATAACGAGAACAGAGAAGAAGAAGTGCATAATCCGCTAACGGATGAGGACTTTCAGCATTTGAATTAAACGCCCCCTTTAATTCCCAATTTTTGCCAATGTTGGTCTTATGACCAACAAAAAAAAGTTAGCCACGAATTCACGAATTATAAAAAAAGTCTCGCAACACAGCGAGACTTTTCTGTGGAATGTATTGGACTCGAACCAATGACCCTCACGTTGTCGACGTGATGCTCTAAACCAACTGAGCTAACATTCCTTTAATCAGATGGCAAATGTAAAAATTGTCTCGATAATTAAAAACAATTCATAGCATTCACAGATCAGAAAAGCTAATTTTGTAAAAAATTATTCAAACATGCAGACTATACTATACAGCGCTAAAGATAGAGGAAGTGCGGATTATGGCTGGCTAAAGCCCAATTATTATTTCAGTTTCTCTCAATATTACAATCCTTCTAAAATACACTTCGGTACACTTCGTGTATTGAATGATGATTTCATTATGGGTGGAGGCATGTTTCCTCCGCACCCTCATGACAATATGGAAATCGTTACCATTCCATTGACCGGTGCCGTTGAACACCGCGATAATACCGGCGGACATGGCATCATCAAAACAGGAGACATACAGATAATGAGTGCAGGTTCAGGTATTCAACATTCAGAAGCCAACGCCTCTAAAACAGACCCACTTACTTTATTTCAAATCTGGGTGTTTCCAAAACTAAAAAATATTACTCCTAGATACGACCAAAGAACTTTCAATGTTGAAGACAGGAATAACAAATGGCAAATTGTAGTTTCTCCAAGAGAAGAAGACAACTCGTTGTGGATTAATCAGGATGCACGTTTTGCATTGACAAATATTTCAGCAGGAAAGTCCATCAATTATCAAAATGCGTTTACGGGTAATGGTGTGTTTCTGGTAGTCATCAACGGAAGCGTTGAAATCAATGGGACTCAATTAAACAAAAGGGATGCTTTGGGAATAAGAGATACCGATAGTTTTATGATCAATGCCATTGAAGATGCGGAATTGTTGGCGATTGAAATACCGATGACGGTTTAATTTGGAAATTTGAAAATGTGATATTTCTACTTAGATCAAAGAATTTCTAAGTTTAAAAAGCTCATCGGTAGTAATAATGTTTTTAAATTCTTTTTTCAGCAATCCCTTTATCAAAACTTTATCTCCACTCCATAATTTACATCTGAATTGTTTGGAATAAGCGATGTATGGTATGTCATTGGGGTCTATATCTGACACTAGTTTATGTGATGAAATCCAATGAGATTTTTTTATCTGCTCTTCAGAAATAAAAGTAATGTTGTTATACAGCTGAAATTCGGATTCTTGAATTTGATCAAGTTTTAATTTGGAAATACTGCAAAGTTTAGAGTAATGTTTTCTTATTTCGGCGCGAAGAAAATCAGGGGCTATAAAATCAAATTGATTCTTGGAGTTAATTAGCAAGTCTCCGATCTTGCCATTACTATTTAATATTCCGCTAAAAATGATATTAGCATCAACTATAATTTTCACTTGATAAAACGTTTGCTGTTTTTTGCCCACCAACCTGAATTTACTTGATCGGCTAATTTATCAATGTCTGATTGCTTGGCTTTAGATTTAGATGTGGCTTCTAAATACTTAACATAATCAATCAATCTTTGAAGACCAAAAGAATCAACTTCTGATGATACTGTTATTGTAATTTGTTTATTATCGTTTCTTTCAATTACCATATTAAAGATTTGTTCTTTAAAGATACAAAAAGGGGGTTAATTTTTGTTAGTCATAAGATCAACAATGGCAGTTGAAGTTAACCCTGAATTTATTCACCTAAAAACATCATCAAAATAGTTGTAACACCTATGAGTGTAGAATAGACATAAAGAGATTTGATGTTTCCCTTTTCTTTTAGCAACAATATCATAGAAATTATTGGCAGTACAAATAACATTACTAGAACTGGAAGCCAAAAAATTTCAAAAATTACACCAACTAAAGCAAAACTATATACATTAATGGCCTGTCCTAGCCACCAGTATCCTGACACAATAATGCTCAATAAAAAAACTATTTTACTAGTTCTTGAATTTTGAAATGGAGTTGAATACTCTTTCATAAAATTTCAATTAATTGTAGAAAACTTATTCTAACTGAAAATTGGATGTCAAACTTCTCTTAAACCCTGCCTACCGGCAGGCAGGCAGCATCGCGATTTAAATCATTAAACGTATCCAACCTATTGAACTAATTGAACCTTTTGAACATATTTAACCTACCTAAACCGCCACACTCTCCCCCACCATCTTCCTCAACATCGCCGCAATCGCATTCGCATCAATACCAATTTCATCATACAGCTGCTTTGGCGTCCCATGTTCAACCAAACTATCAGGGATGCCTAATATTTTCACATCAGCTTTGTAGCCATGTTCATTCATGAATTCTAAAATAGCAGAACCAAAACCACCAACAATGGTTCCATCTTCAACCGTTATCACTTTGTTGTAATTGCTGAACACTTCGTGCAACATCTCCTCATCCAAAGGTTTTACAAAACGCATATCATAATGTGCAGGATTAATGCCTTCCTGCTTAACGTCACGTATAGCCGCAGCTGCAAAGTTTCCAGGATGACCGAAAGTTAAAACGGCAATATCTTTTCCATCTTTTAATTTTCTTCCGGTACCCACTTTAATTTCTTTCATTGGCGTTTTCCAATCTACCAGCATGCCCTCGCCTCTTGGATATCTGATGACGAAAGGCAACTCATTGCTGTCGAGTTGAGCCGTATACATTAAGTCTCTCAATTCAGCTTCGTTCATCGGTGCACTCACAATCATATTGGGTACACAACGCATGTAAGCGATATCATAACAACCATGGTGCGTAGGTCCATCATCTCCAACCAATCCTGCTCTGTCCAAACAGAAAATCACAGGTAGTTTTTGAATCGCCACATCATGTATCACCATGTCATAGGCTCGCTGCATGAAAGAAGA
>CANHLV010000265.1 GCA_947461495.1 Chitinophagaceae bacterium | reverse complement strand
GCCATAACCAATGTAATTGAAATAATGGCACCACTGATGCCACTCATCGCTTTTATTGTGTTTGTTTTTACATCGGCATCAGGATCTTCTTCCATTTTGGCATGAACAGCTTCCACCACCACAATCGCATCGTCCACCACAATACCAATGGCCAGAATTAAGGCAAATAATGTTAACAGATTTAGTGAAAAACCAAACAGATTTAGAATAAATAATGTTCCAATCAATGAAACCGGAACAGCAATCGCAGGCACAAGTGTAGACCTGAAATCCTGTAAAAAAAGAAACACAACAAAAAATACTAGCAAAAATGCTTCGTATAAAGTCTCCATTACGTCATCAATCGAAGCATCAAGAAATTCATTCGTATCATAGTTTACTACATATTCCAAGCCATCAGGGAAACTACTTTTGCTAGATTCTAGGTATTTGTAAATATCATCAATAATTATCTGAGCATTCGATCCGGGCGTTTGATAAACGGCCATTGATAGAGAAGGGAAACCATCTGTTTCTCCACGAGTGCCATAAGAAAAGGCAGATAATTCAATTTTAGCTATATCTTTTAAGCGTATAAAATCACTCTGTGTTCCTGCTTTTACAATGATATCTTCATATTGTTGAACTTCATTTAACTTGCCGCTGTATTTAATAACATACTGAAATGCCTCTCCGTTATTTTGTCCAAGCTGACCAATGGCTGCCTGTGTACTTTGTTCATTAATGGTTTTAATGACATCAGCTGGAACAAGATTGAAATTAGACATCTTTTGAGGGTCCAGCCAAATTCTCATGGAATAATCCTTCGCGCCAAACACAGTGGCATCGCCGACTCCATTGATACGCTTAATAGCCGGAATGATATTGATGTTTAAATAATTCTGAATAAAAACATCGTCGTAAGCTTTGTTTTTAGAATAGAAAGAAAGAAACATCAAAGAACTGGTTTGTTGCTTCTGAGTGACAACGCCCGATTTTACCACGTCTGAAGGTAAGCTAGGGGTAGCTCTTGACACCCTGTTTTGTACGTTAACAGTTGCAATATCCGGGTCTACACCTTGCTTAAAATAAACTGTTATACTCGCCGCTCCGGAGTTGTCTGCAGAAGAGGTAATGTAGGTCATGTCTTCAACACCATTAACCTGCTCTTCTATAGGTATTATCACACTTTGTAAAACTGTTTGTGCATCTGCGCCTGTATATTTTGCTGATATTTTGATGGTTGGCGGAGCAATATCAGGATATTGAGTTACCGGTAATAATTTCATCCCCAGCACACCAAGCAATAGTATTATTATAGAAATTACCGTTGATAATACCGGACGGTTAATGAAAGTCTTAATCATGAGTCTTTAATTAAAAAACAGGTTTAATGTTGTTTACAATACTATCCATATTTGCGGGCTTAGGCTTTATAGCAGATCCGGGTTTAATCGTATTTACCCCTGCAGCAATGATTATATCTCCTTTCTCAAGTCCTTTGGAAACAATAGCATAGTTATTCACTCGGTCGTTTACTTCAATAACAGCAGCTCTGGCTGTGTCATTGATAACCTTGAATACATAAGTGAAACCTTGTTGATCAAAAGTTGCAGCCTCAGGAACCACCAATACATTTCCATAACTTCTTGGTATTTTTATTTCTCCTGAGCTACCATTGCTCAGTAATCCTGTACTATTAGCATAAGCAACCCTGAATTGAATAGTTCCTGTTCCGGGATCTATTTGACCGGTGGCAGTTTCTATCTTACCTTTTTCACTGTAAGTGCTTCCATTTGCCAGAACTAAATCAATAGGCGGGATGATTCCCAGTTTTTCTTTTAGATCTTTACCTGGATATTGTTCAAAAAAGTCTATATACTGCTTTTCTGTTAATGAAAAATAAGCATATACTTTGCTTACATCAGAAATGGTTGTTATTGGCTGAGGGTCGCTTGGGCTGACCAATGCTCCTTGTCTCGCATTAATTTTTCCAACCACACCATTGATAGGACTTTTTATGATATAATAACCAATAGTTTCCACTACACCTTGATAGTTCGCATTCGCCACTTCTTTATTGGCTTTAGTCTGACTTACTTGACTTTGTGCTTTCATGTAATTAGCCTTTGCCGTTTCAAGCAGAATACTACTGATAATTCCTTTTTCCACGAGGGGTGTTAATTTATCTATTTCTACCTGAGCTGCTTTAAGGTTAGCCTGAGCCGCACTAATTGTTGCATCAGCAGCACCTATTTGTGCTTTAGAAGCTTGGGCATTTTGTTCTTGTACATTAGTTTCAATTCGGAATAGAATTTGACCGGCAGTTACTTTTTGGCCGTCTTCAACATATACTTCTTTGATATATCCTTGAATTTTCGACCTTACTTGGTTCGTATTTTGTCCGGCGATGTCTGTCGGATATGTATAAAATCCATTTAAGTCTTTCATCTCAGCAGCAACAACAGGGAATGGTCTTATTACTGGCTCAACTTTTTTACTTTCATTGTCACAGGATTGAATAAATAACCCTCCAATAGAAATAACTAATAAAATTTTTCTCATTTGTACCTTTTTATTGTGTTTTTATAAAACGATGAGTTGATTTGGACTCAGGTTTTTTGAATGCGCGTAAAGATATTTATTTTTTTGACTAAAAAGGGTTGATGAATGAAATAAGGGTTCAAAAGGGATGGATATGCTGGATAGGCTGGATAGGCTGGATAGGCTGGATAAGCTGGATAAGCTGGATAGGCTAGATAAGGATAACCTTTTGAACTCATTGAACCTTTGAAACCTTTTGAACAACTTCTAAAATTTAATTTGCATCCATTCCCATTTCCAAGTACTTTTGCACGCCACTCTTTCAGGCACTATAATTATGCCAAAAAACAATTCCATTCAGTCAGTTTTAATTATCGGTAGCGGTCCTATTATTATCGGACAAGCCTGCGAGTTTGATTACAGCGGTACACAAGCTGCCAGAAGTCTTCGTGAAGAAGGCGTGAAAGTTATTTTGATCAATAGTAATCCGGCAACAATCATGACCGACCCGATGATGGCCGATCGTGTGTATTTGCTGCCGTTGACTGTTGAAAGTATCGAGCAAATCCTTGAAGAAAATCAAATTGATGC
>CANHLV010000264.1 GCA_947461495.1 Chitinophagaceae bacterium | reverse complement strand
GCACCACGCCGTTTTTAATTTCAATCACAGGACTTAAATAAGGAATTCCTAAACATAATCTTCTGATAATTATTAAACAAGAAACCAGTAACATCGCATAAGGATATAGTTTTTTTATTTTTCTGCTGAAAGAAACTCCAAAATAATTCCCTAAGAAACTCACTGACCACATCATAGGAATTGTGCCCAATCCAAATGCTGCCATAAAAAGAGTACTGCCAACTGAATCACCAGTTGCTATAGCGCCGGCAAAAGCAAGATATACAAAGCCACAAGGGAGCAAACCATTTAAAATGCCAATTAAAAAAACAGTCCCTAATGATTTCCTGAAATACAATTCACCTAATTTTTTTCTGACGATTTCAAAAAAAGAAGAGAAATAATTTGACGATCCGAAGATGCCAAATTTGATGTAAAGCAAATAAATTAGAATGACTAGTCCTGCTAATATTGAAAGCCACTGTTGAAGTCCAGCCATTTTAAGTGAATTACCAAACAACCCAATCAAAATGCCAAAGAAACTGTAAGTCATTAATCTGCCTAAGTTATAAAGCAACAGACCAAAGAATCGAGAGATTGAATTAAAACCATGCAATGGCAATGACAAAGCCAATGGCCCGCACATACCAACACAGTGAAAACTACCAATCATGCCCATTAAAAAAGCAGTTATAAAAATATTCAACATCGTTTATGATTAATCGTTAATAAATAAATCTTGTTCCTTATAGTATGATTTACCATCTGCACTCCAATAAATTTTGATGTGCCTAAAACCAACTGAATGATATGGAACAGCGAAAGAGACAACTCCTTTTGCTAAAACAAACTCTTGTTTTACATCTTTTTTCGCATCATCAGGACAGTAAATTAACACATCACCTTTTATATCATTACCAGAAAAAAAATCCGAAAAAACGACATTCAAAGAATCCTTTTTGTAATGAACATCAACAGGATTAGTAATACTGTCAGTTCGATTACTTTCATCTATTCTTTGTTGGTATTTTAATTCCTGTTCATAATATTCATTGGTGACTAGGTCTTGATTTTGATTCATAGCTTTGATCACCATAAAAACAATTCCTGCTACAAATGCCAGATAAATAAATAATATTTTCTTACCCCAGTTCATGTTAATTTTTTTTAGTTATAAATTTCAGGCCCGATAAATTTGGCTTCTATTGTTTTTATTTTGACGCCATATTCATACAACCCCATTATTAATTGTGTTTTCCAATTTTTAATTATACTTCTATCTAGAATTACAAAAAATTGACAGTGACTGTAATCCTCTTTTTTAATAACCATTTCATTATTGCCGATAATATTTATTTCTCCTTTGATATTTTCCAGCTTCAAGGTGTAATGAATATCCATATGCGTTTTATTAGTTAGCTTCAAATTGTACAGGTTGCTGATACTGCCATCCGGCATTGAAGTATAAGTCATACCAGCAGTTCGCATGAGGCGCACATCTAAATCGGTTCTGCTGACTAATAAAAAAACAAGTAATGAAATCAGCAACAACAATACCATAGAATAAGCTTTAATCCTGGTATTAATCTTCAATTTTTCTCCTTGGGCAATACTATTTTCAGAAGCATAACGTATAAGACCAATAGGCTTGTTTACCTTCAGCATTATCGCATCACAGGCATCCATACACGCTGTACAATTGATACATTCTAATTGAGTGCCGTTACGAATATCTATTCCAGTTGGACAAACCCTTACACAAGCCGAGCAGTCGATACAATCGCCATGCATAGCTATAGCATTGAATTTTTCAGCCAAATCCTTACAGGCACCATTTCCTTTGCAATCTGTGCACTTACAATTGTCATCATTCTTTTCTTCAACATGAGATCTTGTTTTATGTTCCTTCCCTCTAGGTTCTCCCCTTTTTTTATCATACGCTACGATGATAGAATTCTTATCAAGTAATACTCCTTGTAATCTACCATAAGGGCAAACCACAATACAGGCCTGCTCTCTGAACCACCAGTAAACAAAGAAAAAAACAGTGGTGAAAATAAAAAGAGAAACTAAAGTGCCTGAATTTGCAGCAGGGTGATTAATATAATCAGCCAACGTTCTCATTCCAATTATATAAGCAAGAAAAAAATTAGAAATTAAAAAAGACAGCGTAAAAAAAACAACAAACTTGAAACTACGTTTTAAAATCTTTTCTGCATTCCAAGGCATAGCATGTAACTGCTTTTGCATGTTGGCATCACCATCAATCCAGTATTCAATTTTACGAAATACCATTTCCATAAAGATGGTTTGTGGACAAGCCCAGCCACAAAATATTCTTCCAAAAACAACAGTAAATAAAATAATAAAGACAATAAAAGTGAGCATGCCCAAACCGAAAATAAAAAAATCCTGAGGCCAGAAAATCATTCCAAAAATGATAAACTTTCTTTGCAGAATATTGAACATCAATAATGGCTCTTCATTTATGTAAATGAATGGAAGTGTAAAAAACACAATCAAGTAAAAAATACTGAAAGCAGTACGCTTGTTGTAAAATTTACCTGAAGGTCTTTTAGGATAAATAAAATTCCTTTTACCTTCTTTGCTTATGGTTGCAACGGCATCTCGATAACTTCCCTTGTTGTCAATTTGTTTATTCATTGCTAATCTTACTTATTGATTATTTTTTTACAGCAGTGTCTTCTGCCACTATGTTTGTTGTATCTTTTATTTCTTCAACATACAAATCACCTTTTGGCGCCTGAGCTCCGGGAGGATTTGTGCCTCTTAAAGTTTTGATGTAACTGGCGAGATAACTGATTTCTTTGGGTGTAAATGTTTTGTCCCATGCCTGCATTCCTTTATCAGGATAACCAACTTTAATAGACTTATAAATATCGTTTAATGAACCTTTGTGAATCCAGTAATCATCAGTAAGATTAGGACCTGTACCTCCTTCACCCAACTGTCCGTGACAACTCCAGCACATAGCAGGATTATGAAAGATCTCACTTCCTTTTGCAATACCTACCGCATTAGCTATAGGCACATTAGCTTCGTCTATTTTGTCCTTATTTTGAGCTTCGTAATTTTCTTTTTGTATTCTGGCATTTTCCATTTCTGCCCGATATTC
>CANHLV010000263.1 GCA_947461495.1 Chitinophagaceae bacterium | reverse complement strand
TAATTCGTGAATTCGTGGCTATTATAACCCCAACCCCAACCCTTCCCCCAAGGGAGAAGGGGGCAATAAAAATTATCTGCTAAATTCAAGAAATATTTTCGTGTAACTTTTTGCACTCGGACCTTCCTGAAAAAATTCGTGAATTCGTGGCTAAAGAAAAACTCAGTCGGAGACTGAGTACTCTGGTAGACACCGGTCGTTAGAGCGGCGCCAATCGCGGAAAAAACTTCGTGCAACTTTGTGCGTGGCTTCGTGGCAAAAAACTCGTGCATTCGTCGTTAACACAACATAACACAATCAACTCCCCCTTGGGGGATTTAGGGGGCCACCTCCACCTCATCCATAAATATATGCGTATCGCCTCCCGCCCCTTCATGCCATGAAGGTAATTTGCCATATTGTTCAGCAACAATTTTTATAAACCGGCAAGGTTGCCTTTCAAAATGCGCTTCAACTTTTTTAATCTGAGGATTCAAATCTTCAATAGCAAGAAAATTTTCACCCACATACACTTTTTCAAAATTCACTCCATCATGAGAAATGAAAACACTTACTTTCTTAGGCATCACAATCCAGGCACGAACATCCTGAATAAATCCAACACTTACTTTTGAAATTGAGGTTTGTTTTTTCAAATCAATAACCATTTCAGGATTTTGCAGTTGATAACCTTGCCAGTTACCCATACGCCAGTTGGTAGTTCCATGAATACCGTCTATTAAGCCATCTGCCCCGCCACCATTGTATTGCGGCTCGTATGTTGCATTTAATTTTACAGTCCAGTTATTCGCCTTTTTTCTAAATGAAGATGAAGTAACAAAACTGTGGTTATTGTCTTTATCTACAGCTATCGCTTTTATTTCCATTGAAGAATCGATTACAATAGGATTTACATACAATTTCATTTTCTCATTTGGCATCTCTCCATTTGTAGAATAATAAATTTTCACGCCTTTTTGAGGAGAAGAAATAGAAATAGTTTTCTTCCCGGTAAATGAAATATTTCCACCTTCAATGATAGGATTCAAGACAATTTTGGCATCACTCATTTTCGAGAGCTCTTCATCATTATTGGAAAGTGTAAAACAATTAACGGGCATGTCTGCCATGTTGAAAGTAACCAATCCTCCATTAGCAATATCTTCATGATTCAAATATGAATATTTCCATTCAGTTGGTCTTAATGAGCGTGTTGTGCTAATCAATGCATTTTGTATGTAAATATTTTTATCATTTTTATTGACTGCATTTACGATAAATGACTTTCCATTTTCAAGATGAATTTGTACCAAACTAAATTGGGGAGAGCCAATCATGTATTTATTATTTCCAGGAGTAACGGGATAGAAACCTAAAGCGCTCATCACATACCAGGCACTCATTTGTCCACAATCCTCATTACCTATCAAACCGTCAGGTGAGTTTTTATAAAACTCATTCATTACTTTGTTAGCATAGAATTGAGATTTGGCAGTATTGTCTGTATAATCATATAGATAAATGATATGGTGACTCGGTTCGTTACCATGAGCATATTGTCCAATCAAACCGGTGATATCACTTTGATCCCTTCCGGTAGTTTTGGAATTTTCATTGAATAACGCATCTAGCTTGGTTTCTAGCTTTTTCTTTCCACCCATCATGCTGATATAACCATTGATGTCCTGAGGAAAATAAAAAGAATATTGCCAGCTATTGGCTTCTGTAAAATGATTGTTGACCTCACGAGGATCGAAAGGTGAAATCCAACCACCATTTTTTCGTGGTCGCACATATCCAGATTTGAAATCAAGAATATTTTTATAATACTGAGCGCGTTTTATAAAGTTCGTGTATGCTTCATTGTTACCAATTGCTTTTGCATACATGGCGATGCAATAATCATCATAAGCATATTCCAAATTTTTACTTACACTTTCATGTTCATCTTCAACAGTAATCATACCATTAGAAATCAAAGCTGGCAAACCCAAGTGATTCCAATTTGCAGATTTCATCATCGCTTGAAGTGCCAGTGTTGTATCAAATTGATTGATCCCTTTCAAATAGGCATCAACTATAACTGGTACGCTGTGGTAACCAATCATGCAATCCGTTTCGCAAGAAGACAATTCCCAAACTGGCAATCTTCCACCCTGTTGGTATTGAACTAAAAATGTTTTGATATAATCAAGCGTACGTTTCTGATCAATGATCGTGTATAATGGATGGGCTGCTCTATACGTATCCCATAATGAAAACACCGAATAATAAGTAAAGTCTTCCGCTTTATGAATTTGATTATCTCTGCCTCGATACTGACCATCCACATCCATATTTACATTAGGTACAACTGCGGTATGATACAACGCTGAATAGAAAACAGTCAACTTGTTTTTATCCGCTGAATTGAATTGAATTTCAATTCGAGATAATTCCTGGTTCCACTTTTTTTGAGCGGCTGATTTGACATTGAAAAAATCAGCTCCTGTTGTTTCTAGATCAAGATTTCTTTTCGCGCCATCTACACTAACAGGAGAAATAGCGACTTTAACAAACACATCTTTTGATGCACTCAAATCAAATGAAAAATAAGCCTTTAGATTTTTTGAACTATCTACGTTCTTAATGCCATTGTCAATCAGTAGATCATTGTTCCAAATTCCCATTTTTGTAATTGGGGAAGAAAATTTCATTACAAAATAAACATACTGGTTCTCCGCCCAGGCTTTGCTTCTTCTCAATCCTGAAACAGTATACTCATCTTCAATTTTCAATGAAGACTTAAGCACTTCGTCTCTGTGTTTTAAATCAAGAACGACATAGTTATTTTCAGAATTGGAAAATGTATAATGATGAAACCCCACTCTTTCAGTTGTGGTCAATTCAACATCAATATTATCATCCAATAATTTCACTTTGTAATAGCCCGGCGATGCTGATTCTGAATTATGGGAAAACATTGAACCATATATTTTATTGCTTGGAGAAGGATTACCATTGCCGGGCATCAACAAAATATCACCATAATCTGTACAACCTGTTCCGCTCAAATGGGTGTGAGTGAATCCATAAATGAAACTATCTGAATAATGATATCCGCCGCAACCATCCCAGCCTTCCAATCTGGTATCTGGACTTAATTGC
>CANHLV010000262.1 GCA_947461495.1 Chitinophagaceae bacterium | reverse complement strand
ATATTATGATTGAAAACAGAGATGAAGATTGGGGTGAGATTTATTATCCGGTGGTGGGTGATGTATAATTACTGAAAAAGTTATTGTTTAAAACAAAATAATCCTCTTCTGTTTATGTTAATTACAACAATATTTTAAGGGTTTTGTGACATTTTTTTTGGTTATATAAACGAGAAAAGATTTTCATTTAAGAAAATTTAGTTGGAATGAAGAAAGTTCGGTGGGAGTGAAGAAACATCAGTTAATTTATTTGGCTGTTTGTGCTGAGAAGACGTAATATTGCAATATTGCAATATTACTTTTAAAACAATTCAACACACAAATACAACCTTCCCCCCCATCCCACTCCGTAGAAAACACCATCTCAAAATTTCAACCTAAATTTCATCTTGAAAACTCAATAAATTTTTCTATTAATTTCGTCCACAAATCATCACATGAATCCCATCACAATTTCAACTATCATCAATGCCCCAATCCATATAGTTTGGGAATATTGGACCCAAGAAAAACATATTACAAATTGGAATTTCGCCAGTACAGATTGGCATTGTCCTTCCGCAAAAAATAATTTAACCGAAGGCGGAGAATTTCATTACACCATGGCGGCCAAAGACAATACCATGAGTTTTGATTTTTGGGGCACTTACCAAAAAATCGAAATTGAAAAGTCTCTTGAAATCATTTTAGGAGATGAAAGAAAGGTGTCTGTGTATTTTGAAGTGATTTCCAATGGCACTCTTGTAACCGAAACATTCGATCCTGAAGAAGTTAACCCCATCGAATTACAACAAACCGGATGGCAAATGATTCTGGATAATTTTAAAAATTATGTGGAGCGATAATGATAATTTTACAATTTAGATTTAGTAATTGAAAAATTATTGCTGAATTTATGATTAGTTATTTATAATGTTCTACAAACTAATTCTAACTCAAAAACTTATTATGAAAAAAATATTTGGATTGTTTTTTATCATTTTATTTTCAATTTCAGCTTGTAAGAAAAGTTCTTCCCCAAATATATCAACAGTAACCATTAAATATGAAATCAATTTAACATCAGCATTAAAAGATACTTCAACTAATGCGCTGATAAAATATACAAGTGCTGATGGAACACTACAAACTGCAACAGATTTTTTGCCAGGAAACACAAGTTGGACCAAAACAATATCGATAAGCAGCACTGTGAGACCTTTTCCTATTGAATTAAAAACAACAGGAATTTCTAATAACTACATTTATTTAACAGCACCTGGCACTGTAACTACAAAAATCACTGTCGATAATTCAATTCGCGTTTACCAGAATTCCACAACAGTTAATGGACCTGGTTATTACTTCGATAGTTTTGCATTGAAAGATACGCTGAGATAGTTTTTAAAATAATCTTGCATGTTGCAATTGATAATATTATCATCAACTTTTGAAACTAATCTTCATTTATTAATTCAGTGCTTTTTATTCAATATCGAATAAATTTCTGAATCAATAAACTTGCCATTAAAAAAATAATTTTCTTTGAAGTAAGCTTCTCTTACAAATCCTGTTTTTTCCAATAGTTTTCTTGAAGCGATATTTTCAGGATTGATATTAGCTTCTATACTATGGAGATTCATCTGCATAAATCCAAATTCAATTACTTTTAGAATAGCTTCATACATGATGCCCTGTTGATGATTGGCAGTATTGAGCATATAACCAATCTCGGCTCTATAATGTTCTGCAATTATTCTATACAGACCAATGTTACCAATTTTCAAATCAGGTTGTTCTTTTTTAAATATTCCCCATGAAATGCCTTCTCCTTTTGATTTCATAGTTTTCATTTTCTGAATCAAAACATAAATGTCATCTATTGAATCTGGCTTGGGCCTGTCTATATACTTCATCAAATCCTGATTACTTCTCATTTCAAATAAAATCTGAGCATCATTTTCTGTAATTTCTTTAAGAATTAGTCTCTCAGTATATAATAGTGGGAATATGGAGAAGTCGATGTTGATCATGTTTTAATTTAATGTGCATTTTTTACTTGCTTACTGTTGAATTGTGGAAATCAGTTTTTCACAATTTTTGATTGAAGCCATAATTAATATTGATAGAAGCCTACCCCTGTTTTCTTCCCAAGTTCACCTTTTTTTACTTTATTGATTTGTATGGCTGAGGGTTCAAATCTTGGCTCATGATCAAAGGCTTCATATAAAGAAGTTGATACTGCAAGATTGATATCCATTCCAATCAAATCCATTAATTTAAAAGGACCCATTTTAAAACCTGAAGCTTCCATTACCTCATCAACGGTTTCAAATGTAGCGATGTCTTGCTCAACCAGCTTCATCGCTTCAAGGTAATAATGACGTGCTACACGATTCACAATAAAACCGGGCGCGTCGATGCAAAGGACAGCTGTTTTTTTAAGCTGATTGCATACTGCCATGATGGATTCGATAACGGCATCCGAAGTTTCTTTCGCTTTAACCACTTCCACCAATTTCATGATTTGTGCTGGGTTGAAAAAATGCATACCTGCAACTCGTTCTGGATTAGGAATTCCTTCTTGCAATAGATTGATAGAAAGTGAGGATGTATTGCTGGCAAAAATACTTGATGAATCATTGATAGCTGCCAATTGATTGAACAATGAAATTTTAATTTCAGGTTTTTCAACAATAGCTTCAATTATGAGATTCGCAACACAATCATTTATATCAACAGTAAAAATCAAACGTTGAAGTATATCCGATTTTTCTTCTGCAGTTATTTTATTTTTTTCTACAAGAGCATCAAGATTTTTATTGATATTTTTTTGTGCATTAGATACTACCATTTCGTTGGTGTCAAATAAGATGGTTTGAAATCCATTTTGGGCTGCACACAATGCAATACCGCTTCCCATAGTTCCAGCACCAGTAACACAAATTTTATTAATCATGATGCAAAAATAATGATATATCAACCACGAATTCACGAATTATTTTACCGCGGAAAATTGAGAATGCAGCGTTTGCACAGCGTTAGTAGATAATGCTCATTGCTCCCATCTCACTTGGGAGAGGGGTTAGGGGTGAGGTTTATATCAACCACGAATTCACGAATTATTTTACCGCGGAGAATTGAGAATGCAGCGTTTGCGCAGCATT
>CANHLV010000261.1 GCA_947461495.1 Chitinophagaceae bacterium | reverse complement strand
TATTGTCCTTTCGATTCCGATTTATATTGTACTGCAAATGTGGGCCCTTCGGAATCATCTATTTCCAACAAACGCAACACAGTGGCATCATGAAAACAGCCTGTAGCCAATACTTCAGGAATATGTTCTGTCATTAACCATTCTAGCCAGTCTGAATGAATATCCTCTCTTACTTTAATTGTCACATTATAAATGAACATGGCATTTTTACTTTTAACCCCGAGATATCGGGGCAGGATTTTTATTTTTTAATTTCTACAAACACCGGACAATGATCACTATGTTTAACGTCCGGAAATATTTCAGCATCTTTCAATTGTTTTTTTAATTCGTTTGTAACAGTGATGTAATCTATTCTCCAGCCTTTGTTGTTTAATCTCACACTTGGAAAGCGTTGACTCCACCAACTGTAACGATGCGGTTCTGTATGAAATTCTCTGAAACTATCTATCCATCCCGACTCCAGGAATTTAGTCATCCAAGCTCTTTCTTCGGGCAAAAATCCGGTTGTGTTTTTATTGCCTTTCGGATCATGAATATCTATTTCATGATGGGCAATGTTATAATCACCACACAAAACCAATTTGGTATGTTTCTTTTTTTCTTTTTCGAGATAGATAAAAAATTCATCCAGCCATTTGTATTTAAAAGATTGTCTGTCATCGCCAGAAGTACCGGATGGAAAATAAGCGTTGATAATTTTAATATCACCAATTTCCATTTCAATTACCCGACCTTCAAAATCACTTTCCAAATGACCATTGCCTTTCTTAACTGAAGTTGGTTTTATTTTAGATAAAATCGCGACGCCACTGTACCCTTTTTTATTGGCACTAAACCAATGATGTTCATAACCCAAAGCTTCAATTTCTGCCATATCCACATCAGCTTCGGTTGCTTTGGTTTCTTGTAAACAAATAATATCGGCAGGATCGGTTTTTAACCAGTCGATGAATCCTTTTTTTATCGCAGCACGAATGCCATTCACATTATAACTTATGATACGCATAATAAAATTTTAAGCAAGTTATAGTAAATTTTATTGAAGAAATTCAAAAGTAAAAATTGATGAAACAGGTTTTTGACTTTTTACCCCGAGGTGTCGGGACAGGCTTTTGATTTTTGACTTAATCACACACATAAAATAATATAAACTCTCCAAATTGTTTTTACCTTCGGTTCAAATAAAAAATAAAAATGAAAAAATCGATACTTTTTTTATTAGGCATTTTTTTGTGCTACACGACTATTGCGGAACAAAAAATCAGCATCAAATCTCCAAATGGTATTGTTAGGCTTAGTTTTATAAAAAACGAGAATGGTAATATCAGCTATGAACTTTTATTTAACAACAAAAATGTGATTAATCCTTCACTATTAGGATTTAAGCTTAGCAAACCTGAAGTGATAATGAATCAATTTGATATCATTAAAATTGATTCAAGTTCTTTTGATGAAAGCTGGAAGCCGGTTTGGGGCGAACAATCATTAATCAGAAATAATTACAAAGAACTTGTTACCACTTTAAAAGCAACAGCTTCAAATATCATCATCAAAATAATTTTCAGAGTTTATAATGAGGGGGTTGGTTTCAGATATGAATTTCCTCAACAAGAAAACCTGAATCATTTTATTATTGACGATGAGTATACTCAGTTTTCGTTGACAGGCGATCATAAAGCTTTTTGGATTCCGGGAGATTATGATTCTAATGAATTTGCATATTACACAACTTCACTGAGTAAAGTGGATGCTAGCGGTGGAGGAAAAGTGCAAGAGATTTTTGCCAAATGTCCGATTGCTGATAATGCAGTTCAAACACCATTAATGATGAAATCCGCTGATGGTATTTATATTAATATTCATGAGGCAGCTCTTAAGAATTATCCTGCAATGAATTTATTGCTGAATAAATCTACTTATACATTTACAGCGCAGTTGGTTCCTGATGCAGTGGGCAACAAAGCCTATATGCAAGCTCCGGCAACAACACCTTGGAGAACCATTATTATCAGTGATAAAGCAAAAGACATTCTCAATTCTAGAATGATTCTTAATCTTAATGATCCTTCTGTAATTAAAGACCCTTCATGGATAAAGCCGCAAAAATTTATTGGTGTATGGTGGGAAATGCACGTGGGTATTGGTACATGGGATCTTGCTGGAGGACAGGCTGGTTCTGTTGTAGGAAATTTCAAAAGACATCATGGAGCCAATACAGCTAACGTTAAACGTTATATAGATTTTGCTTCGAAGAACGGAATTCCAAGTGTATTGGTAGAAGGCTGGAATGTTGGCTGGGAAGATTGGTTTGGACAATGGAAAGAAGATGTATTTGATTTTGTTACTCCTTATTCAGATTTTAATGTAGAAGAACTATCTGCTTATGCTAAAGCTAAAGGTGTAAAATTAATCATGCACCATGAAACATCTGCATCTGTTACTAATTATGAAAGACAGATGGACACTGCGTACCGATTCATGAAAAAATATGGATACGATGCGGTTAAAACAGGATATGTAGGTCATATCATTCCCAGAGGTGAACATCATGATGGACAATGGATGGTGAAACATTACGAGAGAGTGGCTAAGAAAACTGCAGATTATCATATCATGGTGGATATGCATGAACCAGTTCGACCAACCGGATTACAGAGAACATACCCTAATTGGTTAGCCTGCGAAGCCGCTCGTGGCAATGAATTCAACGCATGGAGTACAGGCAACATGCCTGAGCACGAAACTATTTTGCCATTTACCAGATTAATGGGCGGTCCAATGGATTACACACCAGGCATATTTAAAATCAAAATGAATTATTACGACTCAGCCAAAAAAGAACAAGTACATACTACTCTAGCCAAGCAGTTAGCCTTATACGTTACTATGTACAGTCCTTTACAAATGGCGGCCGACTTGCCGGAAAACTATGAGGCACACATGGATGCATTTCAATTTATTAAAGATGTGGCTGTAGACTGGGATGAATCAAAAGTTCTCGATGCCGAACCAGGAGACTACATTATCGAAGTTAGAAAATCAAAAGGAACTGAGAATTGGTTCTTAGGTGCTATCACAGATGAAAGTCCTTTGATGAAAAATACTTCATTGGAGTTTTTAAACCCACAAACAAAATATGTAGCCACC
>CANHLV010000260.1 GCA_947461495.1 Chitinophagaceae bacterium | reverse complement strand
CTGAGAATGAGAGTTAGTGGAGGTTTCGCAGAGATTTATTACCTAAAGTTCACGAATTATTATTATTTCTCAGCAATGTCTCCTGAAAGGGACGTTGCGTTTCTGGTGAATTTGTTTAACAAGTTCAATGAGTTCAAAATGTTGACCAACGCCAAACAATAAACACCAAACAATAAACACCAAACAACAAACACCAAACGATAAACCCCAAACTAATTCTTCCTAAACGCCCATTTAATCATCTCCTTCCAGCTTGGCTTTTTGCCGTACATCAAAATACCTGTTCTGTATATCTTTCCTGTTATCCAGGTAAAGAAAAGAAAGCAACCTATTAGCAACAACATCGACAATCCCATTTGCCATAATGGAACATCGTATGTAATTCTTCCCATCATAACTATTGGAGAGGTTAAAGGAAATAAACTTCCGAAAATTGCCAAGCTACTATTAGGTTCGTTAACCGCTTTAGTCATGATGACGAAGCCCAATATAATCGGCATGATAACAGGGAATACCAATTGTTGTGCTTCCTGCTGGTCTTCACTAACAACACTTCCCACTGCTGCAAAAATTGAAGCATAAGTAAGGTATCCACCCAAAAAATAAAACAGAAACAAAAAGATGATTTTTGCCAATGGTAAATTCGACATGCCTTCAAATGCAGTTGCAGCCATAGACATATCTTCTGACGAAGCTGCACTTGCATGTTGCATTTGTTCCATGAATTGAGGGAAAATCAACGGTACTAGCATTTGTACACCTAGAAGCAATACAATCCAAATGGCAAATTGAGTTAGTCCAACTGCTCCAATACCTACTATTTTTCCCATCATCATTTGAAAAGGTTTTACAGAACTCACCATCACTTCTGCAATGCGGTTTGTTTTTTCTTCTGTAACACCTCTCATTACCTGAGTGCCGTAAATCATCATCATCATGTAAATTAAAAATCCACATCCAAAAGAAACAGCGTATGCCACACCTGCAAAGCTTTTCTTTTGTCCTTCTTTGGTTTCAATGGCATTATCAAGCGTTACACTGTTACTTTTTTTATCAAACTCTTTAGGGTCAATTCCATTGGCGATGAGTTGGTTTTTGCGAATGGTATTGTTGATTAAATCTTCCACATCCGACATCGTTGTTAAGCTAACAGATGAAGGACTATGAAGTGTGAATTTATTTTTTGAAACGGAATCAATCACTTTGGGAATGTATAAAAATGACTGATAGCCGAGCGTTTTGTACTTGTTCAAAAAAGACTTTTCTGTTTCATTCTCAATTAAAGTGAATTGAAGTTTTGGATTCGAGGTATCGGCCTTGCCATTGAAAATATGAGCTTCATCAATTACAGCAATTTTTTGCACATCATCGCTACCATTAACGCTTATGGCAAATATGGCAACATAAAATCCGATGATAATTAACGGAACTAATATAGTTGTAATGAGGAAAGATTTCTTTTTTACACGCGTAAAATATTCTCTACCTATAATCAAGGAAATTTTATTCATAAGAATTAAGATTCAATGTTTTGAAATTGTCTGGTGGCTTTGGTGTCTTCAACCAGTTTGATGAAAATATCGTTTAATGAAGGCAATACTTCGTTAAATGAGTTGATGGTGATATTTTGGTTGATGAAGTATTTAAGTAAATCGTTTGTGGTAGTGTCTTGCTGTAATTTCAGCAGCAATTGATTCGGTTCGTATTTTACGACTTCGAAAATATAAGTCATGAGTTGTTCAGCCATGACAGTTGCACCTAATTTATAAATGTTCTCTTTAAAGTCTTGTTTCACTTGATGTACAGAGCCATCCAGGATTTTTTTTCCTTTGTTGACAAGAACAATATGGTCACAAATTTCTTCTACTTGTTCCATTCTGTGTGTGCTGAAAATGATAGTGGCACCATTTTTTGCGAGATTGAAAATTTCGTCTTTAATCAAATTGGCATTTACAGGATCGAGTCCGCTGAAAGGTTCATCAAGGATGATTAATTTGGGGTTATGCAATACCGTGGTTACAAATTGTAGTTTCTGGCTCATTCCTTTACTCAAGTCTTCTACTTTTTTGTTCCACCAGCTTTCCATTTCAAATTTGATGAACCATTTTTTGATACTGTCCATGGCATCATTTTTACTCATGCCTTTTAAGCGAGCCAGATAAAGCGCCTGTTCACCAATTTTCATTTTTTTATAAAGGCCACGTTCTTCGGGCATGTAGCCGATGTCGATATTGTTTTTCTCTGGATGAAAAGGTTGTCCATTGAATTGAATGTTACCACTATCCGGATAGAAAATTCCCGTAATCATTCTTAATAAGGTTGTTTTGCCGGCACCATTTGGACCTAACAATCCAAAAATGCTTCCTTGTTTGATGTTGAAACTGATGTCGTCAACAGCTTTTTGAGTGGCAAAATATTTCTTGAGGGAGTCTAATTCTAAAATGTTCATCAAAGTAAATTATGATTAAATATAGGATGAATTTGTGAATCGTTATGTGATGATAAAATTAAAAATTCAAAAGTAAAAATTAAAAAAGGGGTTCACACAAATTCAATTCAGATTATGTATTTGGCAATGAATTTATAATTGTGTTTTTTTAGTCCTCCGTTTCAACATAGCCCACCGTTTCAACGGTGGGAAGAATTATGTTTTTTCATGTTCCATAGGAACATTTCCTCTATAGCCCGAAATGACATATTAATAATCGTTCCATAGGAACGAATGGCGAAGATAAATAGCCACGAATTCACGAATTAGTTATTGATTTAAATACCAATATTTTAAAATAGCCCATCGTTTCAACGGTGTGAACAATAAAAAATCGTTCCATTGGAACGAATGATGAAATGTATTAGCCACGAATGCACGAATTTATTTTTGAAATTGTTGATTGTAAAGGATTGCTCTTAGCTAATGAGGTTAAGTTCAGCGGCCAATCCAACGAAGGACTAGAAATAAAACAAACAATTCGTGAATTCGTGGCTAACCTAGTATGAAATCGTGGTTAACCCAAAACCATCTTTATCTGCTCCACCACTCTTTCTCCATCCATCGCTGCGCTGACGATGCCACCCGCATAACCGGCGCCTTCGCCACAAGGGTAGAGGTTTTTTATTTGAGGATGAGCAAGTGTGTCGTTGTCTCTTGGGATTCTAACCGGACTT
>CANHLV010000259.1 GCA_947461495.1 Chitinophagaceae bacterium | reverse complement strand
TCAGATCCTGCCGGTATGTTAACTAACTTTAAAGACGCCGGAGATCATGTGATTTTGAACGGAGCTAAGATGTGGATTAGTAACGCGCCTTTCTCTCAAGTGGCTGTTGTTTGGGCTAAAAATGATGCGGGAGAAATTCAAGGTATCATTGTGGAAAGAGGAATGGAAGGATTTACCACACCAACCACTCATAGCAAATGGAGCCTACGTGCAAGCGCCACGGGTGAACTGGTTTTTGATAATGTAAAGGTTCCTAAAGAAAATATTTTACCAAATGTAAAAGGATTGAAAGGTCCATTAAGTTGTTTGACCAAAGCAAGATATGGTATTGCATGGGGTGCTATCGGTGCTGCTATGGATTGTTACCACACAGCATTAGAATACAGCAAAGAAAGAGTTCAATTTGGTAAGCCAATCGGTGGTTTCCAATTGCAACAAAAGAAATTAGCTGAAATGGTTACAGAAATCACAAAAGCTCAATTATTGAACTGGCGTTTGGGCGTATTAATGAATGAAGGAAAAGTAACTCCCGCTCAGGTCAGTATGGCTAAAAGAAATGCCTGCGAAATTGCAACTAACATATGCAGAGATGCACGACAAATGCTCGGTGGCATGGGTATTACAGGCGAATATCCTGTTATGCGTCACATGATGAATCTGGAAAGTGTGATTACTTATGAAGGAACGCATGATATTCACCTACTGATTACCGGTATGGATGTAACTGGGTTCAATGCCTTCAAGTAAAATCGCTACGCGTGTTTGGCGTTTGGTCGCTGCGCTCGTTTGGTGTTTGTTGTTTTTCGTAGACAAAAGCTTCTTCGGTTTGAAACCTTTTGAACCTTTTGAACATCTTGAACCTTTTAAACAAATGAAATGGACATAAAAAACGTCAGCGTCATCGGCGCAGGAACTATGGGTAACGGTATCGCACACGTGTTTGCCCAAACTGGATTTAAGGTAACGCTCATTGATGTGAATGCAACTCAATTGGAAAAAGCCATTGGCACTATTTCCAAAAACCTCGACAGACAAGTTTCGAAAGGTGTTTTAACTGAAGAACAAAAAGCAACTACGCTAAATAATATCACCACCAACACTTCAATTGCTGATGGTGTTGCCAATGCCAATTTAGTGGTTGAGGCAGCTACAGAAAATGTAAATTTAAAACTAGAAATTTTCAAACAGTTAGATGCTGCTGCTCCTGCGGGTTGCATTTTAGCTTCTAATACTTCATCTATTTCTATTACTAAAATAGCTGCGGTAACAAAACGACCTGAGTTGGTCATCGGTATGCATTTTATGAATCCAGTTCCGGTTATGAAACTGGTGGAAATCATCAATGGATATGCTACTTCAAAAGAAGTGAATGTAACTATTACAGGATTAAGCAAACAGTTAGGAAAAGTTCCTTGTACCGTTAACGATTATCCGGGATTTATTGCCAATCGTATTTTGATGCCAATGATTAATGAAGCGATTTACAGTTTGTTTGAAGGAGTAGCCGGTGTGGAAGAAATTGACACTGTAATGAAACTTGGCATGGCGCATCCAATGGGACCTCTGCAATTAGCAGACTTCATTGGACTAGATGTTTGTTTGAGTATATTAAAAGTTTTATACGATGGTTTTGGCAATCCTAAATACGCTCCTTGTCCGCTTCTAGCCAATATGGTTATGGCTGGAAAACTCGGTGCCAAATCTGGAGAAGGATTTTATGTATACACTGCTGGAAGTAAAGAGTTGGTGGTGAGTGAATCTTTCAAGTAATTGTTGTTTTTTGTTTGTGGTTTATTGTTTGTGGTTTAAAACGTTCAATATGTTTTGTCTGCAACTTTTTAAACCCATTGAACCTTTTGAACCGATTGAACAAATGTTTTTAACCATGAATCCAATCGACACGTACATTAAAACAGCTCCTGAATTCAGTCAAGAAATTTTATTGCATTTCCGAAAATTGGTTCATCAATCCGTTCCCGATGTTGAAGAAAAAATAAAATGGGGTTTCCCTCATTTCATTTATAAGAATGATGTGATTTGCAGTATGGCTGCTTTTTCAAAACATTGTGCATTTAGTTTTCCTAAAGCTGCTTTGATGATAGATAAATCTCTTCTGGAAAAAGCAAAGTCAGAAGAAGCGATGGGACATTTTGGTAAAATAAAAACGATTGAAGATTTGCCATCTGATTCAAAAATAAAATCTTACTTGAAAGCATCTGTTTCATTAATGGGCACAACATTAGAAAAGAAAAAATCAACTATAAAAATTCCGGCGATTTTAAACACACTTCTCTATAAAAATAAAAAGGCATTTGAGAAATTTTCATCAATGTCGCCATCGCATCAGAAGGAATACATAAACTACATTACAGAAGCCAAAAAAGAAGAAACACAAATAAGAAGAGCAGAAAAAGTGTTGGAAATGCTTTTAAATAAATAAATTCAAAAGTTAAAATTAAAAAACGGACAACTGTATTTGATTGGATTTTTTGAATTTTACATTTTAAATTTTGAATTAAAATTAGCGAAGTGCCTATCAAAAAACATTGCTGATAATATGAACCACGACACTAAGACACAAAGGTTCACAAAATAATCTAGCCTTCTAAATTAAACCATTAAACCAGCGGAGCGATTTAAACCTTAAACCCAATAAAAACGGCACGTCGCTTTCAAAAAACATTGCTGAGAATATTCATGAGACAATGAATTTTTCATTTCCAAAATCCCACTTTTACATTCATTATTTTACATTCATTATTTTACATTTCCCTCCCCTTCCCTTTCACCAACCCATACGAGTCCTCTATCATTTCTTTAATCCGACTCCAAGACAATCTTCCATCAATCACAATCGTATTCCAGTGTTTCTTATTCATGTGATACCCCGGCAGTACGGTATCAGGATATTCTTCTCTTAATGCGACTGCCAATTCAGGATTGCATTTGACATTAATTTTCAGCTGATCGATTTCATCCAAAGGCAAGAGCAAAAACATTTTGTTGTTAGTCTTGAATACAATGGTATCCTCTCCGAAAGGAAATGTTTCAATACTGTCTTTAAGCGAGAGCGCAAAGTCTCTTATTTCTTCTACGTTCATGTAATATAAAAAAAGCCCTTCAAAAATGAAGGGCTTGATATTAATTATTTGAAGATTATCTGATGATAGTGATATCT
>CANHLV010000258.1 GCA_947461495.1 Chitinophagaceae bacterium | reverse complement strand
GGATAATAGATGCGGGATAGGCTGGATAGGCTGGATAAGCTGGATAAGCTGGATAGGCTGGATAAGCTGGATAAGCTGGATAGGCTGGATAGGCTGGATAAGCTGAATAGGCTAGATAAACTGGATAGGCTAGATGCTGGATAAAAATTTAAATGAATACATGATACAAATAAATAAACTAAGACAACCACAAATTTTCAGGATATACTTGATCAGCAACTAGTTTTTCAACACTGGCTTTTACTGCGGGGGCGTCTTCTTTATAGGTAACACCGAACCATTTTGATGTAGTAGAAATGACTTTAATCCGATTTTCAGGGTTTGTGATAAAATGATCAGCAATGATGGGTATAAAAAATTCTGCTTTGGGATTGTTAATATTTTCAGGCAAAAAATCTTGAAATAATTTTTTAGCTAAAGAAAAAATTGCAGGATGAAAACACCAGAAGTTCATGGAAACATTTGATTTAGCTGAAACTTCAGCAATCATATCATTTTCCTCATATACTACTTTCCCATCCATATTCTTATAAATTTTTGTGCATTCTTTGATGGAAATCAGTTCTTGATTTTCATCAACTTTGCAAACGCCTCTGCTCACGGTACCATGCTCACTTAGAGTCATGTCAAGTTGATAACCAATAATAGCATATGTATTTTCATTGCAGCCTGAATTTAAAAAAGTTGCAGCTTTTTGGAAAGCGTCAGTTCCATAATAATCATCTGCATTAATTACAGCGAAAGGCTCTTTTACTTTTTCTGCAGCGCATAATATGGCATGACCAGTACCCCAAGGCTTAGTTCTTTCGGGGTTTTGAAATTCCTTATCCACAAAAGAATCTAATTCCTGATAAACATAATCAACATCAATTTTACCTAGCAATTTATTGCCAAAATTAACTTTGAAAGAATCAGCAAAATCCTTTCTAATGATAAATACCACTTTTCCAAATCCAGCCTTAATGGCATCATAAATTGAATAATCCATGATGGTTTCTCCCGAAGGACCAAATCCTTCTGTTTGTTTCATACTTCCATATCTACTAGCCATTCCGGCCGCTAAAATTAACAAGGTTGGTTTCATTATAGTACTATTCATTTAACTTGCATTTTAAAAATTCTTTGCGAAAGTAATAAATAGTTAGTTATTCTGTTAATGAAGGCGATTGAAATAGATATTAATTTACAGCAAATAAAATCAGATTTATTTTTTGAAAAGGAAATTGAAGTGATTGTGGCCAGACTTGATCTTATACATCCTTTAATTTCCGGAAATAAAATATTTAAGCTTCATTATTTTATTGAAGATGCTAAAAGAAAAAATAAAAAAACAATAGTTACGCAAGGTGGCGCGTTTTCAAATCACTTAGTGGCAACAGCGAATTATTGTCATTCAAATGGATTAAAAAGTATCGGACTCGTCAGAGGCGAGTTGGCAGAAAAAGCTTCTCATACAATCAGTGCTTGTGAGGAGGCAAAAATGGATATTTTTTTTGTCGACAGAGGAGCTTATCCAGAAATAAATGAACAGAATTTCACAGCATATATTCCTAATCATTTAAATGATCAATTAGATCAATATTACTTCATACCTGAGGGTGGTTTTGATGAATTAGGTGCAGCTGGTGCTTCAATAATTTTTGAAAAAATTTCGAAAGCAACGCCTCCTACACATATCATTACTGCCATTGGTACAGCAACTACAATTGCAGGATTAATAAAAAATTGCCATACCAACATAGAAATCATTGGAATCCCTGTTCTGAAAGGGATGAAAGATATTGAAAACAGATTGGCAAAACTACTTCCCTATCAAGCATACAAATCACCTGCCTTATTTTATGATTACCATTTTGGTGGATATGCAAAAAATAACCATTTATTATTAGATTTCATGAATGAATTTTACAAGGAGTTTCATATTCCAACTGATTTTGTTTACACAGGAAAAATGATGTTTGGCACTATTGACTTGATTAAAAAAAATCATTTCCCACCCGGAAGCAGAATTATTTGTCTGCATACAGGTGGATTACAAGGGAATTTATCTTTACCAAATAACACTTTAGTTTTTTAATCATACCACATCCAATTATATTTGCAAAGTTGAGCGCTCAATAAAAATATCCTGAATAAAACTGGTATGAAAAAACGCTGTATACTAATCTTATTTTTCTTTTCTATTTTCCTGCATTCTGTTTCAGCACAGCAAGTATTACCTGCTATTACAGTCAAAAATTTAAATGGAAAAATCATTGTAAGTTGGTTAAATGAATACAAAAAATCAATTCAAAATATATTCATTCAACGATCTTATGACAGCTTAAAAAACTATACTACAATTGGAACTGTTTTAAATCCTCAAAACACTGAAAATGGTTACCCTGATGTCAATCCTCCTTACAATAAAATGTATTATCGAATTTCAATTACATTCGAAGGAGGCACATATATAATAGGGCCTGCAACCAGACCAATCAAAGAAGTTTTCGAACCTGAACCTATAGATATCACAGCCATACCGATTGAAGAATTACCTTTAAAAACAACAATACCTGAAATAAAAGATGTTGTTGTGAAAGACTTTACATTAAATAAAAAAAATGAACTACTACCCGAATCCATCAATAAAAAGAAAAATGATTCATTGAATGATTCAAAACTAACAACTTTAAAAACCATTGTTACGCCATCAAGAATTGTAGAAACTGCATTTCCCAGCTATAGGATTTTTACATCGAAGCAAAATATTGTAGTCATACATATGCCTGAAGCCAATAGCCACAAGTACCAAATAAAGTTTTTCGATGAAAGCGAAAAACTCATTTTTGAAATCAAGAAAATAACAGAAGAATATCTTTATCTGGAAAAATCAAATTTCATACGTTCAGGGTGGTTTAGATTTGAAATTTTTGAAGATGGCGTATTGATTGAAAAAAACAAGGTATTGATTGGTAAGGATAAATTGAAACAAACCAATTGATTCTACCCATCAAATTAATTCTGCATTAAAAACAATTTCAAAATTCTTTTTAATTAGTTCTTTCACTTCATTCAATTCAGGAGAAAATTCAATTTCTTTATTTATAGAAGTAACCTTTTTATTTTGAATACCGCATGGAATAATATTCTGGAAATAATCCAGATCGGTATTTACATTCAGTGCAAATCCGTGCATAGTTATCCAACGACT
>CANHLV010000257.1 GCA_947461495.1 Chitinophagaceae bacterium | reverse complement strand
TTTTATGTGTAGTTCTGGTTACAAAATGACAATGTTCAAATGGAGATGATAATAAACCTTTTGCAATCAAACCTGCTGGATGCGCCATATCACACAATACAAAGGCGCCTACTTCGTCTGCTACTTTTCTGATTCTTGGATAATCGATATCTCTGCTATAAGCCGATGCGCCGCAGATGATTAATTTTGGTTTTTCGGTTCTTGCTTTTTCTTCTAGCATTTCATAATCAATCAAACCAGTTTCTTTTTTAACACCATAAAAATGGCCTTTGTAAGTTTTGCCGGAAAAATTCACCGGAGAGCCGTGAGTTAAATGTCCACCCATGCTCAAATCCAAACCTAAAATAGCATCACCCGGTTGTAAGATAGCTAGCATTAGTGCAGCATTTGCCTGAGCACCACTATGCGGTTGTACGTTGGCGTATTCACAATTGAAAACTTGTTTTATTCTGTCGATAGCCAGCTGTTCTACCTGATCAACGATTTCACAACCACCATAATATCTTCTTCCAGGATATCCTTCAGCATATTTATTGGTTAATGGAGAACCCATGGCTTGCATCACTTCCATGCTGGTGAAATTTTCACTGGCAATTAGCTCTATACCATGACGTTGTCTGTGTAGTTCTTGTCCGATTAAATCAAAAATCGCTTTATCCTTGTACATATTTAATTTTTTATGGCGCAAAGATACAGCGAGGATGTTAATCTGAAATGAAGATTTAATAGTTTTGAATGATTTCTAAACAATTGGGACATCATGTGCATTTTACCCAAAAAGTCCTAATTTCACTGCCCGAAACAAGAAATCTGATGAAGGCGATTATTCCAGTAGCTGGTGCAGGCACTAAGTTACGTCCACATACATACACTCAACCTAAAGCGCTCATTCCGCTTGCAGGCAGAACCATACTTAATATCATTGTCGACCAGTTGAAAGAAGCCGGTATCACCGAGTTTATTTTCATCATTGGCTATCTGGGAGAAAAGATTCAGGATTATGTAAATGCCAATTACCCTGATTTGACTTGTCATTTCGTAACACAGAATGATCGTCATGGTACAGGACATGCCGTTGAATTAACCAGGTCGATTGTGGGTGATGATGATGTGTTTATTGTATTGGGCGATACCATTGCCGAATATGATATCAAGGAAGTGATGGATTCTCCTTATTCCATGCTGGGTGTAAAAAAAGTGGATGATCCTAGAAATTTCGGGGTTGCAGAAATTGAAGATGACGGGTTTATCAGTCGTGTAGTAGAAAAACCTGTGATTCCAAAAAGCAATATGGCGTTGGTTGGGATTTATAAAATAAAGGAATCTCATCTTTTATACGGTTGTCTCGAAACCATCATCAGCACCAAAGAAGACTTGGATGATTTTAATCTTACCGATGCTTTGGAATGTATGATTAAGCAAGGGGCCAAGTTCAAGTCTTTCAAAGTTTCCAATTGGTTTGATTGTGGTAAAAAAGAAACATTGTTGGAATCCAATGCGATTTTATTGAAAAAATTCGGCGGCAATGTTACAGAAAACAATCCTTATCAAAATACTATAATCATTCCACCGGTAAGCATCGGCGAGGGATGTGTTATCAAAAATTCTGTTATCGGCCCTAACGTGGCCATTGGTGAACACACTAGCATTAATCACGGTATCATCAAAGACTCCATTATTGGAGCCTATTCTAATCTTTATGAAATTGTACTGAATAATTCATTAATAGGTAACGATGCTGAAGTAAGAGGCGTGAGTCGTAATTTAAATATTGGTGATAATACGGCGATTGATTTGGGTGGGAGTAGGAGCTAGCTGGATAAAGCTGGATAGGCTAGATAAAGCTGGATAGGCTGGATAGGCTGGATAAGCTGGATAAGCTGGATAAGCTGGATACTAGATGCTGGATGGCATACAACTCCGTAGGAGTGTCACAATTCTAACGAGAAGTATAGTAAAGAACAGAACCCCTTAGGGGTGACACAAAGGAATAAGAAATAAGGATTTGGGAATTAGGAATTAGTAGATAGAACAAAAACTTTGTGAACCTTTCTGCCTTGGCGCCTTTGTGGCAAAAAACTTATTCGCACTTTTTAAATTTATACTTTTAACTTTTGAATTAACCTCATGTTCTCCAACTCCATCACACAACTCTTCAACATCGAAAAACCTATCATTCAAGGTGGTATGATTTGGGCGAGTGGATGGCGTTTGGCCAGTGCCGTGAGTAATGCAGGTGGATTGGGTTTGATTGGCAGTGGCAGCATGTATCCTGAGGTATTGAAAGAGCATATCCAAAAATGTAAAGCCGCTACTGATAAGCCTTTTGGTGTGAATATTCCATTGTTGTATCCTGATATCGATAAACACATTCAAACCATCATTGATGAAAAAGTGCCGATTGTGTTTTCATCGGCAGGTAATCCCAAAACATATACTTCGATTTTAAAACAACATGGTATCAAAGTGGTTCATGTCGTTAGCAGCAGCAAATTTGCTTTGAAAGCTCAAGATGCCGGATGCGATGCCGTTGTTGCCGAAGGTTTTGAAGCGGGTGGTCATAATGGAAGAGAAGAAACAACAACAATGGTGCTGATTCCAGCGGTTTGTAATGCAGTTACCATTCCCGTGATTGCCGCAGGTGGTATTGCTACTGGCAGACAAATGCTGGCAGCCATGGTTTTAGGAGCAGCGGGAGTTCAAATGGGCAGTCGTTTTGTCGCTAGTGAAGAAGCATCAAGCCATGTCAATTTTAAAAATACAGTCATACAAACAGGAGAAGGCGACACCCAACTTTCATTAAAAAAGCTAACACCAGTTAGACTCATTAAAAATAAATTCTTCAACGAAGTACAAGAAGCAGAACTCAGAGGGGCATCTCCCGAAGAACTTCATCAGTTACTCGGTAGAGGTCGTGCTAAAAAAGGCATGTTTGAAGGTGATTTAGATACAGGCGAATTGGAAATCGGACAAGTGAGTACTTTACTTAAATCCATTCAGCCGGCTTTAGCGATAATTGATGAAGTTTGGAGCGAGTTTCAGCAGCTGCTGCAGCATCCTCTGAAATAAAATATTATATTTGGGCAATTAATTTAGTATAAATCAATCCCAATAAGCATGCAGCGCCACCTCAGCAGCCTTTTATTTTCATTTATTTTTGTTCTGTTTTTTGGCATTTCTAAGTCTCAGGTTTATGC
>CANHLV010000256.1 GCA_947461495.1 Chitinophagaceae bacterium | reverse complement strand
CCAAAAAGGGCATCAGTTTGACACCCATTCCGATACTGAAGTCATTTTACATGCCTGGGAAGAATGGGGCGTTACCATGATCGATCATTTCATTGGCATGTTTGCTTTTGTAATTTATGATGCACTAAAAAAAGAACTTACTTGTTTCAGAGATCGTGCAGGAGTGAAACCATTTTATTATTACTGGCATGAAGGTTTGTTTTTGTTTTCATCAGAGTTGAAAAGTTTCCATCAACATCCGAGATTCAAAAAACAGATAAACAAACAAGCTATTCACCAGTATTTTCAATATGGTTATATCATGGCTCCACTTTCAATCTTCGAGTACACGCATAAGCTAGTACCAGGCCATTATTTAAAATTTTCAATTGAACAACAATCTTTTTCCGTAAATAAATATTGGGATGTATTTGACGCATACAATAAACCCAAGTTGCAAATATCTGAGTCAGAGGCAAAATCAAGATTGCATGAGTTGTTGATTTCAGCATGTAATTATAGGATGGTAGCTGATGTCCCTGTGGGTGTTTTTTTAAGTGGTGGTTATGACAGTACTGCGGTTACGGCACTGATTCAATCTCAACAAAAAGAAAAGCTAAAAACATTTACTATTGGTTTTCATGAAGAAGACCATAATGAAGCTGAATTTGCAAAAAAGGTAGCCTCGCATCTTCAAACAGATCATACAGAGTATTATTGTACGACAAAAGAAGCTCAGGATATCATACCAACGATTCCTTTTTATTGCGATGAGCCTTTTGGCGATTCTTCGATCATACCAACAACACTTGTCAGTCAGCTCGCGCGCAAACAGGTTACTGTTGCATTAAGCGCCGATGCCGGAGATGAGATTTTTGCCGGTTATCCAAAGTATACACAAACGGTCAATTTTTTGAACAACATCAATTTACTTCCATCGCTTTTCCGAAAACCTGCATCACATATTTTTGCTGCCATACCTGATTCTTGGCTTATCGCAATGACTGGGAATAAAGCAGTCACAATAAAGAAACAACGATTTGTTGAATTGTTGCAGAAGAAAAATTTGAGTTCAAATGATTTAATGGATGTTTTATTTTCTCAGGTGTATACCAATCAACAACTTAAAGACTTATTAGCGGAAGATACGCAACAGCCTGCTTCTTTTTTTACTACGAGAGATTTACTTCGTGATGATTTGGGTTCATTGGATAAAATTCTTGCGGTTGATTATAAAACCTATATGGTCGACGATATCTTATGTAAAGTTGATCGTGCGGGGATGAGCACTTCACTTGAAGGCAGAGAACCATTGCTTGACCATCGGATTGTTGAATTTGCTGCTCAGATTCCTGAATCATATAAAGTAAAAGGGGATAGCCGAAAACATTTGCTTAAGGAAATTGTACATGAGTATGTTCCAAAATCTATGATGGACAGGCCTAAAATGGGATTTGCTGTTCCTGTTGCCCATTGGTTAAAATCTGATTTAAAATATTACAAAGATGAATTCATGACGGAAAAAGATTTTGCTGAACATGGGTTATTTAAACAATCCGGAGTTAATCACATCATTGATCAATTTTACAAAGGCGACAGAAATTATAATGGACTCTTCTGGTATTTGCTTATGTTTCAAATGTGGTATAAAAAGTGGATGCTTTGATAAAATTCAGGTTTCAACTTCAAAAATATTTTTACAATTGAGATAATTCTTCCAAATACTGATTACAAACAGTATAACTTACTTCAACCCGGATTTTGCAGTTGGAATAATCTATTACAAGAAAAAAATGCTGCAAAGACAAGCGTTTGCTTGATATTTTGATCTCAACATAATTCATTATGCTTTCGTCCAAAATATCGGCTCAAACACCTTTCTTTATTGCCTTTTTTCCTTTCATCACGATTCCAACTGCAAAATCCGGGTTCAACATAATGTGGAAATTACGGTCTTCGTTTTAAAATTTACTCGATTTGACTTATTTAAAGCTGATTTATAGCATTTTGTGCAATAACAAGTTTGTCATAGCGTTTTTTCAATACCCCAAATTAAAACTAACCCTATGGAAAGAATTATTGCCGTGGTTGTATCACACAACCGATTTACGATGCTGGCAGATTGTATCAATGCCATTCGATTTCAAACCAGAAAACCTGATGCAATACTAGTTGTAAATAATGGTAGCGCAGATTACACAAGTGTATGGTTAGATCAGCAAACAGATATTATTCAAATTTATCAAGAGAATCTAGGCTCTGCAGGTGGTTATAATAAAGGCATCAGCTGGGCGTATGAAAAAGGCTTTTCATTGATTTGGTGTATGGATGACGATTGTTGTCCTAAATTTGATGCACTAGAAAATATAATGCTTTATCAAAATGCTGATAATGAATTATTGAATTGTGCTGTTTTAAACAATGAAAACAAAAGCACTTTTGTGAACAAAACACTTCATTTCAATGCAATCGAAGAAGTCAATGATAATGTTATCGAAGGTGTAGGACATCCCTTTAACGGCACTTTGATTCATCGTTCGATAATTGAAAAAGTGGGTTTGCCTCAAACTGATTTTTTTTATTGGGGTGAGGAGCGTGAATATTTTTATCGCATTGTCAATAAATTTAAAATTCCGGCTAAAACCATTACTCACAGTATTGTGTACCATCCGGAACTTTCTCATGCACATAAAAAAGAATGGGACTACCAATCATCATGGAAAATGTACTTTTATTTGAGAAACAGGTATAAAGTTTTACAATCTAAATACAGTTACAGATTTCAGGCCTTTCTTAATTATGCCTATTTTTTACTGGCATTCATGAAGTCTATAGTGATTTATCAAAAGGAAAATAAGTTCAGGAAATTATTATTTATGTTTTGGCCGATCAAAGACGCCTTGTTTAATAATTTCAAACACACACCCGATTCTGTTATCAAAAAGATGTCAACACAGTATAATAAACCCATTACAAAAATTGTTTTTTCACCTTTGAAGAAGATTATTTTATCATTATTTGTTCCTCAATATACAGAGAGCACAAAAGCTGCATTGATGGAGCTATAATATTATTCATTATCTAAAAATATTTGATTTCATTCTGACATTTTGGGTTAGGATCAACAATATCAGTTTAACCCAGATTTTGCAGTTGAAATCTATTACAAGAAAAAAATGCTGCAAAGAGAAGCATTTGCTTGATATTTTGATCTCAACATAATTCATTATGCTTTCGTCCAAAATATCGGCTCAAACACCCGTCTTTATTGCCTTT
>CANHLV010000255.1 GCA_947461495.1 Chitinophagaceae bacterium | reverse complement strand
ACTTTCTCCAAAATATGAAGAATGTCTTTCATCGCAGAAATCTTCTTATCATAAATCAAGACGAATGGATTCTGTAATTCAGCTTCCATTTTTTCGCTGTTGGTAACGAAGTATGGAGACACATAGCCTCTGTCGAATTGCATACCTTCTACCACATCAACTGTAGTGTCAGTACCTTTCGCTTCTTCAACAGTGATAACGCCTTCTTTGCCTACTTTAGCAAATGCTTCAGCAATTAGTTTACCAATAGTTTCATCATTGTTAGCAGAGATTGTTGCTACTTGCTGAATTTTCTTGCTGTCGTTTCCAACAGTTTGAGATTGACCTTTTAAATTTTCTACGATTAAAGAAACCGCTTTGTCGATACCTCTTTTCAAATCCATTGGATTTGCGCCTGCTGCTACCATTTTCAAACCTTCACCGATAATGGCTTGAGCCAAAACAGTTGCAGTTGTTGTACCATCACCGGCAATATCAGCAGTTTTAGAAGCTACTTCTTTTACCATTTGGGCGCCCATATTTTCAATTGGATCTTCCAATTCAATTTCTTTAGCTACAGTAACACCATCCTTAGTTACTTGTGGAGCACCGAATTTTTTCTCAATTACTACGTTACGACCTTTTGGTCCTAAGGTTACTTTTACTGCGTTGGCTAATGTATCAACGCCTTTTTTCATTTTATTTCTTGCTTCGATATCGAAGAATATCATTTTAGACATGGTTGGTATAATTTTTAAGAGTTAATTTATTGGAGAAATTTAAAAGTCAAAATTAAAAAGTAAAAAATCAGGCTTTTTTTGAATTATTAATTTTCAATTTTGAATTATTCTAAACAATGGCAAGAATATCTGATTCTCTCATAATCAAATAATCATGACCTTCAACTGAGATTTCTGTGCCTGCGTATTTGCCATACAAAACAGTGTCTCCCGCTTTCACGGTAACTGGTTCATCTTTTTTACCGGGTCCTGCTGCTAAAACAATACCACGTTGAGGTTTTTCTTTTGCGGTGTCTGGAATGATAATGCCACCTGCTGTTTTTTCTTCAGCAGCTGCTGGTTTCACGATTACTCTGTCGTGCAATGGAGTAATGTTTAACTTCTTTGCCATAATGCTATTTTTTAGTTTGGTTTAAAAAATTAATATGCCTTTTTATCGGCAAGCAAAGGTAGTCGAATATCGTACCAAACCTTAAAAAAGGAATTGTTGTCATAAAAGTCTAATCAAATGACATTTTATGCGTTTCAAATACGACAAATTTACATTTATTGAAATCTTATCTTGGAAGTGCCTGCCAAAATCCCTTAAATTTGCGCTCAATTAAGTGAAATAGAGATGATCAGTAGAAGAAATATCAGGGTTAAAGTAATGCAGACATTATACACTTTAGACAGTGTCAGCGGGCAATCCAATCCCGGGGAACCCGAAAATATTCTAAAAAATAAAATTGAACAAACTCGTAATTTATTTACCTATCTGGTATATTTCTCAATGGAAGTAGCCAGATATTCTGAAACTGACTCTCGTCAGAAAGCCAGTAAGCATCTTCCAACCGAAGGCGATTTAAATATCAATACTAAAATTGCCGGCAATCTTATTCTTTGGAAAACCATCGAAAATAAGAGCTTTAAAGAAGTTTGTGAAGCAGCACATTTTGACAATATCATCAGTCAGGATTTGTTGAAAAAGATCTACAACGAATTGACCCAAACTGATATTTACAAAGAATATATTGAGACCTTATCTAGAGAAAAGAAATCCGAAAAGAAAATACTAGAATTCATTTTCAATCAGCTTTTATTACCCAATGAAGATTTCACTTCTCATATTGAAGAATTGTTTATCAACTGGGATGATGATGCAGAACAGATGCAAACTTTGGTAATGAATTATCTTAGTAAACAGGATGGTGTTAGTTTTACTGATATTCTCAGTAAAGAAAAATGGGATTTTGCAAAGGATTTATTGAGAACAGTAAGGGAAAAAGAATCTCATACTCTTGAGTTGATCAAACCGAAATTGAAAAACTGGGATGCTGATCGTATCGCAGCATTGGATTTGATTATTCTTCAAATGGGTGTTTGTGAATTATTGTATTTCGAAACCATTCCTACAAAAGTGACCATAAACGAGTATATTGATATTGCCAAAGCATATAGCACAATTCAAAGTGGTCAGTTCATAAATGGACTTCTAGATAATATTCACAAAGAACTTTCTGCAGAGAATAAGATCATTAAAAAAACTTTCAAAAACAGTACTTTGTAAACCATGAAGAAATTATTATTAGTAGCCAGCGTTGCAACTATTTTTATTTCAGGTTGCGACATCAGAAATCAAGACAAGCCTAAAAAATCTGCAACAGACCAAACTACACAGGTACCTGAAGTGAAGTTAGATCCTACCACAGTTCAGATTATTGATACCGTTTATAATTTCAACAAAGTAAAAGAAGGTGAGATTATAGAATATAATTATCGTTTTAAAAATACAGGTGATAAGCCATTGGTTATTTCAGAAACGCATGCGAGTTGTGGTTGTACGGTTCCTGAAAAACCCGACCACCCTATCCAACCCGGAGAAATGGGTTTCATCAAAGTGAAATTCAACAGCGATAAAAGACCCGGTGAAGCACATAAAACAATTACCGTAACATCAAATGCCAATCCCGAATTTCCAACATTGGAATTAAAAGGAACGGTGATTGGGAAGGAAGAATAAAATTAAAAAGTCAAAAATCAAAATTAAAAAAAATAGAAAATGAACACATTGAATATCTTCTTGCAACCAGCTCAGCCCGGTGGTGGCATGTCTAATTTAATAATACTAGTTGGTATGATACTAGTGTTTTGGTTATTCATGATTCGTCCACAAGCTAAAAAAGCTAAGCAACAAAAGCAGTTCATGAACAACATCCAAAAAGGCGATAAAATCGTAACCATCGCCGGTATTCATGGCACGATCAACAAAGTAAATGACGATAATACTTTAAGTTTAGAAGTAAGTCCAGGTAGCTACCTCAAAATCGAAAAAAGTGCAATTAGCATGGAATGGTCGGCTGCGTTGAATAAGGTTGGAGAGGAGAAGAAGTAGGCTGGATAGGCTGGATACTGGATAAGCTGGATAAGCTGGATAAGCTGGATAGGCTGGATAAGCTGGATAGGCTGGATAAGCTGGATACTGGATACTGGATAGGCTGGATACAGCTAATCTCAGAATTGTAAACTGAAATTGAACTTTTGTAAACTACAAAACAATCTTGTTGT
>CANHLV010000254.1 GCA_947461495.1 Chitinophagaceae bacterium | reverse complement strand
GATTGAATTTTCGATAATTACATTTTTGCAACTTTCCACATCAATGCCATCGCCGTTTTGAGCATAAGAAGGATTTTTAACTTTAATATTTCTCACGATTACATTCTCGCATAACATAGGATGCAAGCACCATGCTGGAGAATTTTGAAAAGTCACTCCTTCCAGTAAAATATTTTTACAATTTGAAAGCAACATCAAATTCGGACGAAGAAAATCTTTTACGCTATCATAAAACGCTGATGTTTTTTCAGGTGAAATGGCGCCCGGGTTTTTAAAGGTATTGCCAAAGAATGATTGCTGTGAAGGGAACCAGGTTTTCTTGTCTTCACTAAGCAACCCGCCCTGAGAGGTCAATCTTTTCCATTGTCCTGCATTTACTTTATCTTTTTTCACCATGCGCCAAGCATCTCCATTTCCATCGATGATTCCAAAACCTGTGATGGCAATATTGGTGGCGTCTGTTGCAGAAATAGGAGATTCATTTCTCATTTGAGGCATGCCTTCCCAATTTGAAGCCACTAGCTTGTAATCATTAAAATTTGATGAAAATACAAGCGAAGCTCCTTTAACAAGATGCAAATTCACATTGCTCTTCATCACTATAGGCCCTGTATTCCAAATCCCTACAGGAACCAGCACCACACCGCCTCCTTTTTTGTTACAATCAGCAATGGCTTTGTTGATAATATTTGTTATAAGCTGATCATCTTTCGCGACTGCACCATAGCGAGCAATATTAAAAGTATCCTTCCTGAATTTCGAAGGTTTGATATTAAGCTGAGCTGCGGTATTTTGTGAATAAGCAACAATGCTTGCACAGGTTGCAATACAAAAAAGAAAAAAATATCTCATTCTAAAATTGATGATGCTGGTTTAAAAAAATTCAAGGGTTCAAGATACTAAAATACCATTGGGAAATGCCCGGAATTACTGAGTTTCAGCGGTGCTTTTTACGCAAACGATACCGGGAACGACGTCATTTTTTGCTAAATCAAAAATGTGTTTACAATTATTTAACATCAAGGATTTTTACTGCTTGCCTAGCTAATAATTTCCAATTATTTTTAGCCTTTTTCCAAACCAATAAAACACGAAGATTTACTTTTCCAGGGTTTTGATTATCGAGTGTTTCGGCATTGAGCAAAAACCTCACGATTGCAGTTTTTCCAAATACATCAATGGTCTGTTCCTCCATGTTGATGCTGACAAAATCAGATTTACCGGTTACTAGTTTTTTAATAAACTCTTTTTTGCTTTCTACTTTCCCTCCGGAATGCCCATAACTAAGACGCGAAGCTGTCAATTTATCAAGCATTACACTATCAGCATCAATCATTGCTTTTGCCAAATTTTGAGTTTCGGCCCAAACATCTTGCTGGAGTTTTAATTGCTTTTTACTTAAGTCCTGAGATAGGGACTCAAATTGAATGAACAGCAAAAAACAAATTAGAAAGGAAAAATATTTTATCATAAAAATGTTTTTAAATCTTAAAATCAAGTGTATCTCCATCAGTAGTTAACTTCAAAAAAATCAAAATCTACAGCACCACAATCATTTGTTTTTTTCATTCCGGTTGCAAATAAACCAAACTTTGCACCCACCCATTTTCCTTGTCGGGCTTTAAAATCATCAGCATTTGAATTGTATTGCTTTCCATCAAAACTATAACTAAAGTTTATTTTGGCGTTTTCAGTAATGTTCAATTTCAGAATTATCTGACTCTTCATGCTATTCAAAGTATCTAGAATCACCACATGTTCTTTGTTTCCTTTGTCGGCATTTTTGCAATCTACTTTTACGAGATAACAAGTATCGTTTCTTTTTTGAACACCTAACCAGAAATAGTCATATCCAAAAACAATCATACCTGCATCTTCATCATTATTCATTCTATCAATATTGATTTTTGTCCTGGCTTCAAAACTCGTGTAAGGAAATTTCTGCATTAACAAATTCGGCAAGTTGTATTTGTTGTTTTCTGATTCTACAATTCGATGAGCATATAATCGTAATTGATCATCATGTACATAACTCCATTCCAAAGAAGCATTGGCTTGCCATTGCCAATCCAAGCTTAATGGCAATCCAAAAGTTTCGATACCATGATGAATGAAATCCGGATTGTTATTGGCAACATTATTTATTGGCTCCCCTATTCCGTCTTCATCTTCATCCTTACCAATTACAGGCCAGTCGTTTTTCCAAATCATTGGTTGCAGATGTACTATCCTTCCGTAAGCGTTTTTATCTTGAAAATGCAGAAACCAATCTTTGCCTTGAACAGTTTGTACCCAAGCGCCTTGGTGAGGACCATTTACATCAGATTTTCCTTGTGCCATCACAACTTTTCTTTCATAAGGGCCGTAAATGTTTTTACTTCTTAGAACAGTTTGCCAACCTGTACTCACACCACCGCCGGGAGCAAAAATGTAATAGTATTGATTGCGTTTGTATAATTTGGGGCCTTCGATAGTAGGATCAATGATATGACCATCGTATACAATTTGGCCTTCTTCACTTACTTTAGTTCCTGCTTGATTCATTTCTCTTACAGTCAATATGCTTTTAATTCCAGCCCTGCTTCCTGCATAAGCATGAATCAGATAGGCCTTACCGTTTTCGTCCCAAAACGGACAAGGATCTATCAAACCTTTTCCGGGTAAAATCAAAACTGGATCTGTCCATGGCCCTTTATAATTTTTAGCCTTGATCATATAAATACCAAAATCTGGATCAGGATAAAAAATGTACAATGAGTTGTTGTGAAATCTAATTGAAGGCGCCCATACCCCTGCGCCATGCCTAACTGTTTTAAAATAATCTACAGGAATTAATTTTTTAAGTGCATAACCCGACAATGTCCAATTCACTAAATCCTTAGATGTCAAAATCGGCAAGCCCGGAATGTGATTGAAACTTGAAGCCGTCATGATGTATGTGTCTCCCACACGGATGGCATCAGGGTCACTGTAATCTTTATGTATAACCGGATTTTGATAAGTCGAAGATTCTGTAATATTTACTGAATTTGTTTTTTTAACCTGTGCAAAAATTTGCTGATGGTAAAGTAACATCGAGACCAACAAACATGATGACAGCATTCCAAAAAACCAACTTGTAATTTTCATAAAATAATATTTAAGTCCATCAGCTAATCTGTTAATGGATCCCAGTTACCGAGGATATTTTTTAAAGTATATTTCTTCGCTTCCTCTTCTGTGAGTTGTTTACTCCATTTTACTCTTTGCGATGGATTAGCACCTTC
>CANHLV010000253.1 GCA_947461495.1 Chitinophagaceae bacterium | reverse complement strand
TAGGTAATCCGCCAACCAAACATTCAAAATCGGTAAGCTCCATAATCGCATTGTATCTGCCAAGAATAAAGTTTCCCATTCCGGGAGCCACGCCACAATCTACAATGGCAGTAACACCTTTTTGTTTGGCGAGTTCATGTAAAGACAATGCATCTTCAGGAAAAAATGAAATGTCCACAACATTTTTACCAGCCTCAATAATTTGTTTTAAAGTTTCAAATCCCAGAAATCCTGGAACAGCGCAAATCACCAAATCAAAAGGTTGCAAGGATTTTTGTAAAGCTGCATGATCGGTTACATTCAATGAAATGGTTTGTATAGCAGCATTTTTATTTTTTACAAAATCAAGACGTTCTTGATTCATGTCGGTAACAGTTACTGCGTGCATTGCAGCCAAATCAAATGCCATGGCAGAACCTACCATGCCTGCACCTAATACGATGATATTGCTCATTGATGTGATTTTTTATGAAGACGAAAATAGCGAAAAAATGCCTGCCACTGTTGGTGTTTTCACCAACAGAAATAGCTTTTTTGCCAGTGTTGGTGTTTTTACCAACAGAAATAGCTTTTCTGCCACTATTGGTGTTTTCACCAATAGAAAAAAGATTTATGCTGCCTCTATTGGTGTTTTCACCAATAGTAAAAAGATATATAATGACTCTGTTGGTGTTATCACCGATAGAAATAGGCTTTTTTCATTAAATCATAGTTGGTGAAAACACCAACTATGGCATCTCTCTAAACACCAAAATGGGCATCAACTTTCCGTAAAATCCATCGATTTACCATAAGTTTCGGGTAATGCAAATGCAGATAACAATGCCAATGCCCAAACTATTGTTCCTGTAATCATCAAACCTTCGGTTAAGGTTAATCCAAATTTCGATTCAATGAAAATATGAAAAGGAATCATTAGCGTAACGGCACCTCTCATGAAATTGGTTACTGTAGCGGTTACGGTTACACGAAGATTGGTGCCAAAATGCTCGGATGTTGTGGTTACGAAAACAGACAAATATCCACAACCCAATCCCATTAGATATGAAGTGAGATTCAAACCAAAGCCATGATAAATATGATAAAAATGAAAAAAAGTCACCAAGACGCCAAAGAACATATAAGCTAACAATATCTTCTTTCTGCTTTTAAACAACTGACTTAATATGCCACTTGATAAATCTCCAGATGCAATTCCCATTTGAAATAAAATAAAACAAGTTGATAATTTCAATCCATCAATATGATGCGCTTTTGCCAACTCGGGCGAAAGGGTAATCAACAAACCAACCGAATACCAAATCGGAACGCCCATTAAAATGCAGGCGAAATATTTGAATACTCGTTTTTTGGATGAGAACAACAAACTAAAAGATCCTTTGGCAACAGTTGATTTTTTTGCAGTAGCAAACATAGAGGTCTCCATGGATTTTATCCTAATGAACAACAACAAAAATCCTGCAAATCCAGCGCTGATAAAGGCTTGTCGCCATGGAAGGAAATCGCCAGCTAATCCAGCCGTTACAGCTCCCAAAGCACCAAGTGTGGCAACTAAAATGGTTCCATATCCTCTTTTTTCAATACTCATACTTTCCCCTACAAGCGTAATGCCTGCACCTAATTCACCAGCTAAGCCAACACCGGCTAAAAAACGAATCACTGCATAGGTATTCACATCATGAATAAAACCATTGGCAATATTGCATAATGAATACAATACAATAGAACCGAATAAAGCCGTTACCCTTCCTTTCTTATCTGCAATAATTCCGGTGATGATACCTCCAACCATCATGCCGGCCATTTGCACGGCAAGTAAGGTTTCTCCGGTTTTAGTTAATGCATCGCCAGACAATCCCAGTTCTTTCAAAGAAGGAATGCGATATACATTGAATAAAAACAAATCAAAGGCATCAATGAAAAAGCCAAGCCCTGCGGCTATTACAGCAATGTTGAATGGGGAGTGATAGATTTTATGATGTTGCATTGCAGAATTATTACTGTAATTTATGAAGCCATTTAAAAAAATAATGACATTCAAAATGAAGCCGTAAAATAAATAGAAATTCAGTGTTAATTGCCTAAATTAAAAAATTCATTTGATCAAAATTCATATTTATTATCAATAACTTGGTATTAAATGTCCAAATACTTACATTTAACAAGAGTAAATATTACAAAATAATCAATCATAAAAAATGAACTCAAAAAAAGTAAATCAAGTAGAATCAACAGAAGCAAAAAGTTCATCAATTTCAACTCAATTCAATAGACGTAACTTTTTATATACAGTTGCTGCTTCATCAGTGGCTTTTTATTTGTCAGGCTTTATTAAGCCAACGAACGCTCCACTTGAAGTACGAAATATAATTCCACCAAGATTGGATACGGCTTATTTAGGTGAAAAAGTACTTTGTTTTCGTCCAATGCGACGTGGTGTTCCAAATATGACAATTGAGACGGTTGGAAGCCAACTCATCGCTCATAACTATGGGCATGGTGGGAGTGGATGGACATTGGCTCCGGGTTGTTCCAAATATGTTGTTGATCTTATTGAGTCCTCTCCAAAAGGCAAATCAATTTCAAAAAATGCGTCCGTAACTGTAGTTGGCGGTGGTGTTTTAGGACTTTTTACAGCATATGAATTAGTTCAACGTGGCTACACAAACATTTCTGTATTAGCTGACAAATTTGACAAATTGACTTCTCATAATGCGGGTGGATTGTTAGCACCTGTTTCAATGAGCAATAATCCAGAGATTCAACCATTAATCGACAAGGTTGGAATTGACGCGTATAAATTTTATGCTTCAGTAGCTCAAGGCAAACAACAAGATTTTCAAAAAGGGGCATTAATTGTTCCCGCTTATTTTGAAGACAGAGAGGCTTCAGGTCTTGAGCCATACGTTGGAAAAGTGATGCAGCCTGCTAAGGATGTCATCCTTGATTTTGGAAATGGCACTCAACGTAAAATGGTAAGTTATGATGATGGCATTTTCATTGATACCGCAAAAATGATGCAGGCATTGCATGATTTTCTTGCTACAAAAGTCAAATTTGAAAATAAGAAAATTAATAAATTATCAGACGTCTCATCTACACTTGTTTTCAATTGCTCAGGCTTAGGCGCTTCTAAACTAAATAATGATGCAGATGTTGTACCAGTACAAGGACATTTAATAATGTTACGCGATCAGGTTCCTGCACATCTACAATCAATGATTTTGGTTTACTTCTCTAAAGGAAAAACCGAAGCCGGACAAGAAGTGAAACGTTCATT
>CANHLV010000252.1 GCA_947461495.1 Chitinophagaceae bacterium | reverse complement strand
AGCAGGACATGGGTTGAACAGTTCCATGCAGTCTGTTTTTTCTGGATATGCCGGATCTGGTAAACCAGAAGCATTTAAAACAGTATTAAGTCAGGGCATACGCATCAGCATTCAACTTTCTGTCTTATTTATTCTATTCACTTGGTTCATTGCTCCGTTTATTTTAAAGCAAGTTTCAAGTCCTGATGCATTTCCCATGGAAATGAGCTTTTTAAGAATCAGGATTTTAGGACTGCCCTTTTTGTTTCTATTCCAAATGGGCAATTCTTTTCTGATATCCAGTTTAAACAGCAGGTTTTTGATGATAGGCTTCATTTTTGAGGCCTTGATTAATGTTTTATTTGACTATCTGCTCATCTTTGGCAAAATGGGATTTCCACAAATGGGATTCAACGGCGCTGCTGTGGCTTCTGTAATAGCAGAGTGCACAGGAATGATAGTTGTGTTTGCAGTCATTTACTTTACAGGATTAAAAAAGAAATACAGTTTACTGAAAAGCTTTTCTTACAATGACGTCATCAGCAAAGAAATCAAAAAAATCGCTTTACCCTTGATTCTTCAGTTTATCATCAGTCTCACCACCTGGCTGATTTTCTTTTTATTGATTGAATCAAAGGGACCTGTAGCAAAAGCAGTAAGCAACACCATGAGGAATGTATTTGGATTGGCAGGTGTATTTATTTGGGCATTTGCGGGCACCAGCAATACAATGGTATCTAATCTGATAGGTCAAGGTAGAAAAGAAATGGTTATTCCAGTGGTGAAAAAAATATCGTTATGGAGTCTTGGACTTTGCATGATCATGATTTGCTTTTTGAATTTATTTCCGATCACTTTTTTCTCTTTATTCGGACAAGATGAATCATTTCTAGCAGAAGGTGTTCCTGTTATCAGGATGGTTTCACTGGGGATGATTTTTATGAGTATTTCAAACATATGGCTAAATGCTGTTACAGGAACAGGAAATACAAGAATTAATTTGCAGATAGAGATCATTTCTATTTCACTTTACCTGGTTTATACTTGGTATTTTATGAAGTTGCATTATATCTCATTATCTATAGCCTGGAGCAATGAGTTTGTTTATTGGTTGTCGATTTTATTCATGGCATCAGGTTATATGTTTTCCAAAAAATGGATGCATATGCAAGGGAATAAAAAAATCAAGGAACATTGATGATGCTCAAATATTGAAAAGGATTAAAAAAGATTTTTTTGCCACTAAGTCACCAAGGCGCTAAGATTCACGAAGTTTTCATCGCTTCGCGATTAGAAGAAATAGCCACGAATTCACGAATTGATTTTAAGCAAAGATCTCAAGGGAGCTTGGACGCAATGTTTTTTTTTGCCACAAAGGCACGAAGGCACTAAGGTCCACAAAATTTTTATCGCTTCTCTATGAGAAGAAATAGCCACGAATTCACGAATGGGGTTTCATGCAAAGCTCGCAAGGGAGCTTGGACGCAATGTTTTTGTGCCGCAAAGTCACCAAGACACTAAGATTAACTAAGTTTTCATCGCTTCGCGATTAGAAGAAATAGCCACGAATTCACGAATTGACATAAAACATTGAACCAATGCTTTCAACTCGGTCAGAGACCTTTGTTGGCATAACCAGCGAAGCGAATTAAACCATTAAACATTAAACCAAATTAACCATTATACCAGCGAAGCGAATTAAAACATTCAACCCTTAAACCTTTACACCCTTCGACCAGCACAGCGCCTACTGCTTCCACTCATTATTCTTAAAGTTGATGTCCGGCAAAATTTTATCAGGATCAATCGTCACAGATTTGAGCATTTCTTTTACAGGAATTTTCACAATGAAACTTGATGCATTATTCCAGATTTCAACAGGAAGTTTGATGGTGTCTTTTTTGCCAAATTCTGTTTCATAAGAAAGGGTAACAGGCATGGCCATCTGATTCAAATTTGAAATGGTAACTAAAGGTCCTGTTGCTTCGTTTTTGACTTCAGTAATGGCCTGATCCAATCTGTAATCGTTGATAAACCAAGCTCTCCAAAACCAACCTAAATCCTCTCCTGCTGCGTTATTCATTGTATTGAAAAAATCCCAAGGTGTTGGATGTTTGAATGCCCAGCGATTGATATAAGTTCTAAAAGCATAATCAAATCTGTCTTCGCCTAACACATAAGTTCTTAACAGATTAAGCGCTACTGCTGGCTTGTAGTATAATGAAACACCAATATTAAATTCTTTCATCGCATCTGGTGTATTAAAAATACCTTCTGAATAAGGACTAAAAAGATTGTAAGCAGATTCTTCACCACTGGTTGGCGATTGTCTGTACTCTCCATTATTGAAATCATCATGAGCCGGCATATTGATAAATGAATTGAATCCTTCATCCATCCAGCCATATAATCTTTCATTACTGCCCACAATCATCGGAAACCAGGTATGTCCGAATTCATGATCTGTAACGCCGAAAAGTCCTTCGCCTGTTGAGCCTGAGCTACAAAAAACGATACCAGGGTATTCCATTCCTCCGACATTACTCGCTACATTCACCGCTACCGGATATGGATACTCGAACCATCTTTTGCTATAATTTTCAACACTCCCTTTTACATATTCCGTTGCTCTTCCCCATGCTGCAGACCCTTTGCTTTCAACTGGATATACACTCATGGCCAAAGATTTTTTACCAGAGGGTAAATTAATTCTTGCGGCATCCCAAACAAAAGATTCAGAACTTGCCCATGACACGTCTCTTGCATTGTTAAGCTTGAATTTCCAAGTCAATTCTTTTGCTTTAGGTCTTGATTTTGGATCTTTAACTTCCGCTTCTGTTCTTATCATTACCGTTTTGTCGCTGTTTGCAGCAAGTGTCAATCTTTTATTTTGTTCAGCGGTAAGTACTTCTTCAGGATTTTGTAAAACACCACCTGCAACTACGATATGACTTGCAGGAGCAGTAATACTAAAATCAAAATCACCATATTCGAGGTAGAATTCACTTGGACCAAGATAAGGATCCGTGTTCCAGCCTCTTACATCATCATACACACACATGCGTGGATACCATTGGGCGACAGCGATGATGTTCCCGTTTTTTGTAGGTAAGATGCCGTAACGGTCTGCACCGTAATTGGTAAGGATAAAACTATACTCAATTGATATAGTGATGTTTTGCCCCAATGCCTTTAATGCTTCATCCAAACGAATTTGCATTCTAGTCTCTTCAATAATGTGTTTGGCATTAATTGTTGCATTTTTTCCTGAGTTGTCTTGAGAAGTTATTTTTACAGATTTTATGTT
>CANHLV010000251.1 GCA_947461495.1 Chitinophagaceae bacterium | reverse complement strand
GGGGAGCAGACTTGAACTGCCGACCTCAGGGTTATGAATCCTGTGCTCTAACCAGCTGAGCTACCCCGGCATCTCCTTAAAAAAGGAGTGCAAAAGTATTGAATTTTACCCTACTTGGTAAAAGAATTTCAAAGTTTTTATAAAAAAAAAGAAAATTAACCACTGATTCGAGCCTTCCATGGAATTTCAGCCACTTGTAATTGATGGCCAATGTATCTTGACAAAACAAATAAATAATCACTTAACCGATTTAGGTATTTGATCACAAGCGCGTCAACAAAAATATTCTGCTGATCTAACAAAACGCATATTCTTTCCGCCCTTCTGCATACACAACGACATACATGCAAAGTAGAAACCGCCTGATGACCACCAGGTAAAATAAAAGATTTCATAGCAGGTAATTCTTCGTTCATTTTATCAATTTCCGATTCCAATAAAATCACATCAGATTCTTTTAAATCAGGAATTTTCATCATCGGCTCTTTATCAGGATCACAAGCTAATGAGGAACCAACAGTAAACAATCTGTCCTGAATTTCTTTCAACATATTATTTGTATGAACATGACTGATTAAATCATTGGCTAAGCCTATAAATGAATTCAGCTCGTCCACCGTTCCATAACTATCTATTCTGAGGTGACTTTTGGGTACTTTAGTTCCGCCTATTAAGCTGGTTGTTCCGGCATCTCCAGTTTTGGTATAAATCTTTATCGCCATTTTCTTTAAATCTTAATTAATTGAAACACATGAACAAGCAAATGTAGAAATTGTTCAGACTGCACTTATAATTGTTGAAGGATTGGCATTTATTTTATCTGTTTCTATCAAACCATCTTTTAGTCGAACTACTCTATGTGCAAACATAGATATATCTTCTTCATGAGTAACCAATACAACGGTATTACCATCTGAATGAATTTTCCCTAGCATTTCCATGATCTCATGTGAAGTTTTTGAATCCAGATTTCCTGTAGGTTCATCAGCCAAAATAATTGAAGGATTGTTGATTAATGCTCTGGCTATAGCTACACGCTGACATTGTCCACCACTTAACTCGTTGGGTTTGTGATGCATCCTATCTTCCAATTTTACTTTTTGCAAAACAGCGATAGCTCTTTCGCTTCTTTCTTTTTTGGAAATTCCTGCATATACCAATGGCAATGCCACGTTTTCTGCTGCTGTTAATCTTGGCAATAAATTGAATTGTTGAAACACAAAACCGATTTCTTCATTACGAACTTTTGCGAGCTCATCATCATGCATTCTGCTTACATCTTTACCGTTCAAAACATATTTTCCACCTGAAGGAGAATCTAGGCAACCAAGAATATTCATTAATGTTGACTTTCCTGAACCACTAGGCCCCATAAGTGCTACATATTCGTTTTTATTGATGTCGAGGTCGATACCTTTAAGTACCTGTAATTCGTTCTTTCCTAAGAAATAACTTTTAAGAATATTTTCGAGATGGATGATTGTGTTCATGATTTTTTGATAACCTTAGGTACTTTAAAAAATTGTTCGTCTTTTAATCGAGCATTTTGTAAAGCTTGTTCTCTATTGATTTCCGAATTTACATCATCTGCTCTAAGGATGTTTTTATTATCTGTAATGTAAAGCAAAGGATCCACATTAGTGGTGTCTAATGACTGAAGCTTATTGACAAATATCAGCATGTTCTGCAAATCAGCAATCAACTCAGTTTTTTCAACTGAATTGAATTCAAGCTTCGATAAAGAAGCCAGCTTATCTATCATTGCTTCATTGATTTCCATAAAGCAAAAGTAATCGAACTTACATTCATATTTATTATCTTCGCCACCATTATTTTCTGACAATGAGCGAGCAACACAAAAAAGTAGAAAAAAATCCAAATTTACCTTCAAATATAGTAATGAGCGGCATCAGACCTACTGGCATGGTGCATCTTGGAAATTATTTTGGTGCCATCAGGAATTATGTGCGCATGCAAGATGAATTTGAATGTTATTTCATGATTGCCGACTTACATTCTCTCACAACACATCCTGATACAAAGACTTTAAAAGACAATGTGAGAAGGGTGTTAGCAGAAAATATCGCCTGTGGCCTTGACCCTGAAAAGGCAACTTTCTATTGTCAAAGTCATATTTACGAAACAGGTGAATTATACCTGTACTTGAATATGCTGGCTTATAAAGGTGAATTAGAAAAAACAGTAACTTTTAAAGATAAAGCCAGGCAACATCCCGAAAATGTAAATGCTGGACTACTCACCTATCCAGTTTTGCAAACAGCTGATATCATTATGCACCGTGCCAGTCATGTTCCAGTAGGAAAAGACCAGGAACAACATTTAGAAATGGCCAGAAATTTCGTGGTTAGATTTAACCACAGATATGGAGAAATCTTTCCGGAACCACATGCATTTAATTACAATGAACAATTGATTAAAGTTCCAGGATTGGACGGATCAGGCAAAATGAGCAAGAGCGAAAATAACATGTCCACATTGTACTTTGCTGATGATGATGACACCATCCGTAAAAAAGTGATGAAAGCCAAAACGGACAGCGGCCCAACTGAAAAGAACGCTGTGATGCCTGACTATATAGAAAATATTTTCATGTTGATGAAGCTGGTTTGCAGTGAGGATGTGATTAAGAAATACGAAACCGACTTCAATGAGTGTACCATCAGATACGGTGATTTGAAGAAACAGTTGGCAGAAGATATGATTTCATTCATGGCTCCTATTCGTCAGAAAACTGATGATATCTTAGCAAATGATGCTTATTTGGTAGAAGTAATGAAAAAAGGAGCCCAAAAAGCCAATGAAAGTGCCGCAAAGACTATGAAACTGGTTAGAGAAGCTATGGGGTTGAATTATTTTTGATTTTTTTGAAAAACGATTTTTTTCTGAATATTTATTCAATACTTTCGTGCTCTAGTAAAACTTTTTGAAGGATTATGGCCAAGTTAAAAAAACCAAAGCACATTGCTATTGCCGGAAATATCGGAGCGGGAAAAACAACCTTAACCGAATTGCTCAGCAAACATTATAAATGGATTCCTCAATTTGAAGATGTGGACCATAATCCATATTTGAACGATTTTTATGAAGACATGCCTCGTTGGAGCTTCAACCTTCAGATATACTTTTTGAACAGCAGGTTAAATCAATTACTGGAAATCCAGCGTGGTACCGAAACCGTTATTCAAGACAGAACCATCTTTGAAGATGCTAACATCTTCGCTCCCAACCTTCACGACATGGGCTTGATGGGCAAACGCGACTTCGATAACTACTATAAATTTTTCGAAACTTTGAAGTCAAT
>CANHLV010000250.1 GCA_947461495.1 Chitinophagaceae bacterium | reverse complement strand
TGTCTAATGATGAACTGTCGCTGGAAGTTGGAGATTCTGATTCAATTGAAGTTGAATCTCCAACAACTGCTTCCTCGTTATGAGAAGCATGTTCGTCTCCTTCATAAGGAGTATCGTGGTTGAAGGCATCAAAATCAAAATCCGGCATCAATTCAGTTTTAACATGATTGACAGTATCATTTAAGCCTTTCAAAAATTTATTAAAATCTTCTTTGTATAAAAAAATCTTATGGCGGTCATAGCCATCAGAATCAAATCTTTTTCTGCTTTCAGTTATTGTTACATAATAATCGCTGCCACGAGTTTCTCTTACATCAAAGAAGTAAGTTCTTCTTTTACCAGCTTTTACACGAACACTGTAAACGCTTTCCATTTTTTTGTCGTTGTTTTCGTACGCCACTTTTTTTATTTTTTAAATTTCAAAATTTGCTTTGATAAATCATGACAAAGATAAATTTGTTTTTGATTCTACAAAATATTTAAGGCAAAATGAATTTGAATGCATAAAATCTAATTATACTCTTGATTTTCAGTATTTTGTTGTCTTATCAACATATCCATATATAGTCCTTTTTGGGAAAGCAACTCATCATGCGTTCCTATTTCAGCTATTTTGCCATCATTCAACACAATTATCTTATCAAATGTAAATGCAGAAAAAATTCTGTGAGTAATGAAAATAATCGTTTTCTCAGGAAACTGCTGTTCTAAATTTTCAAGTATTTTTTTTTCGGTTTTAGCATCCACTGCACTTAAGCAATCATCCAATATAAGCACTTCAGGGTTTTTTATCAATGCTCTTGCTATGGCAATTCTTTGTTTTTGGCCACCACTCAATGTAACTCCCCTTTCCCCTATTGTAGTTTCAAATCCTTCTGGTAATGAAATTATTTCATCATATATTGACGCATTCTTTGCAGCTTGAAATATTTCATTTTTTGTTGCATTTAATGACCCAAAGCTGATATTGTTAGCTACGGTATCACTAAACAAGAAATTGTCTTGGGGAACAAAACTGATTTGAGAACGCAAAGCATGCAAATTAAATTCTTTAATATTTCTGTTATCTATTGAAATAACACCACTGTCAATGTCATAAAATCTCAGTATTAATTGTGCGATAGTTGTTTTGCCTGATCCAGTTTTTCCAATAATAGCAATCTTTTGACCTTTTAATATCTTGAAAGAAAAATTGTTTATCGCAGAAATTCCTGTGTTTTTATATCGAAATGAAACATTTTCAAAACTGATATTACCGGAAACTGAAAAATCTTTTGCATTATCATCATCTGCAATCAATGAATTAATATCCAAAAATTCATTGATTCTTTTTTGAGAAGCAGCAGCTCTTTGTGTCATGCTTGCAGTCCATCCAATTGCACTTACAGGGAATGTCATCATCTGTATGTATAAAATAAACTCAGCAATTTTACCAACGGATGCTCCGGGCATGTGATTAGCAACATCCAAACCTCCTACCATGATTGTAATTAATGTACTGAGGCCAATCATCAATGCCATACTGGGAAAATAAATCGCTTCGGTTTTTGCCAAACTCAACGCATTTTTTCGATATGACTCATTATTTTTCTTGAAAAAATCAATCATATCTCTCTCCTGAACAAAAGATTTTACAACTCTGATACCGGAAAAAGTTTCTTGAGAAATAGAAGTGAGTGTACTTAAAATATTTTGATTCTTTTCGCTTTTCTTATTAATTACTGCATTCACAAAATAAATGGTTATTGCCAACAAAGGCAGTGGCATTAATGCGTATAAAGTTAATCTTACATCAGATTGCAACATGAAATAAATACAAAAACCAATCACAGCTGCAAGATTGATAAAGTACATTAAAGCCGGACCGGTGTACATCCTAACACGACTAACATCTTCAGAAATTCTATTCATTAGATCTCCGGTACTATTACTTTTATAAAAACTTAAATCCAACGTTTGATAATGTTGATAAATCTCATTTTTTTGGTCAAATTCAATATGCCGACTCATCACAATAATTGTTTGTCGCATCAGAAACATAAAAAAACCACTTACAAAAGCTAATATAAAAAGCAATATTCCCGAATATAGAATTGTTTGAAAAAAACTAATACCAGAAAAAAATAAAAAGATGTGTTGTAAAACAAAATTGTATTGACGATTCTCTAATGATTTGGTAATCATCAAATGCTTATTATTAATGGTGTCAATAACTGTATTTATGATAAAACCGGTTATCTGTGGGTATAATATTCTAAAATAATTGGTTAATAATACAAAAATGACACCGAGTATAAAGTGCCATTTATACCTTTTAAAATACTTATTGAGCACATATAAATTTTTCATTTATACAAAAGTACACAAATTGAATTTGCCGAATGTTCAGTCTAAAAAAGATTTAGCTGCATCATCTGATTGTAATGATCTTGCTCATTATAATTAAAATTATTTCTGTCGTCCTTTGTTTGGTTAAAATGAAAATTATGTATAAAATTTCCTTCAGAGATTTTATGATAAAAAGAAATCAAAAATTAAGTAGTTTATTATCTGGTTTTTCAGCATCAAATAATGAACATTTGATTCATGAAATCAGAGTTGAGATAAAAAAAATAAATGCTATAATTCGATTGTTTCGATTCAATAAAAAGAAATTATTTAACAAAAAAACTATCAGAGAATTACATGAGTTGTTTAAAGACGTGGGAAAGATTAGGGCATCCCAAGTTGAACTTAAAAAATTAAAATTGTATTATTCGAAATTTAATATAGATGCGTACACAAATCTTATAGAGAAAAAGAAAAAAAAGCATGAGCTTGATTTGTATAAAAAAATAAAAGTCGCTCGATTAGATTTAATAGTTTCCCAGCATTCAACAACAGAACTTTTTTTTCATCAAATCGCTTCATTTTTGATGTCCTGTTATAAAAACTCAGGGAACCCAATATTCAAAAACTCTCAAATCCATGATATTAGGTGTAAACTAAAAGATGCATTATATATTATTGATTTTATCAAATCATCTTTTTACAGCCAAATCGGTTCGAAACAAAAAAAAATAATTCAAACAATTGGTCATTGGCATGACTTAGTTTCTATAAAGAAAAATATGACAAGTGAAATTAAAGAAAATCGTAAAAAATTGATTTATAAAAATTTAGATATAGTTATCGATAATTTAAATAAAAGAATTTCAAATGGAAAAAGAAAAATAAAATCAGTATTATAAAATATTTACATCTTTATAAATGTAAAAACAATTTGTCCGAAAATTTTAAATCGTTACGTCATTTTTAATGAAAAAACTGAATTAATTATCATATTTATAAACCAAAATAACTTATA
>CANHLV010000249.1 GCA_947461495.1 Chitinophagaceae bacterium | reverse complement strand
GGATATAAAGATGCCATTGCACTTACTGAAAATGAACTGAATTTATTATCTTATGCTGGAAAATTCATGACTTATATGCAAGCAATGCGATTTTTGACGGATTATCTGAATCATGACGTATATTATTCAATAACATATGCTGAACAGAATCTTGACAGAGCGAAAAATCAATGCCGACTTTTGCATGTGCTTGAAGAAAATACGTAATCATCAAAAATTTTTTTATGTTAACAAGAAAAGATTTTATCAGCACTACGGCTGTTGCAGCAGCTGGAATGCTATTGCTTCCTGCCGATGTAGTATTTGGAAGAACTCCCAATCAAAAAGTGAAATTAGGATTTATCGGAACGGGATTAAGAGGTCAAGACCATATCGACCTAGCATTGAGAAGAGATGATGTTGAGATTGTTGCTATTTGCGACATTCAACAGGTTATGATTGATAGTACCCTTGATCAGTTTAAAAAAGTAGGAAAACCTATTCCTAAAGTTATTACGGGCAAAGATGATGCTTATAAAAAATTGCTGGATATAAAAGAAATAGATGCCGTTATCATCGCTACACCTTGGGAGTGTCATTTTCAGATGGCAATAGATGCATTAAATGCAGGTAAACATGTTGGATGTGAGGTTATTGCTGCACTAAGTGTTGATGAATTATGGGAGCTTGTAAAATTGGTTGAATCAACCAAGCTTAACTATATGATGTTGGAAAATGTTTGCTATCGCAGGGATGTAATGGCGGTAATGAATATGGTGCGTCAGGGCATGTTTGGCGAATTGATTCATCTGCAAGGCGGCTATCAGCATAATCTTCGTGATGTAAAATTCAATGATGGTAAACAGGCTTATGGTGGTGGTGTGGAATTTGGTGAAAAGGGTTTTTCAGAGGCCAAATGGAGAACACAACACAGCATCGATAGAAACGGTGACCTGTATCCGACGCACGGCATTGGACCTGTTGCCATGCTAACCAATATCAACAGAGGCAATCGTTTCACTTCACTCGTTTCTTATTCAACAAAAGCAAGAGGTTTACATGAATACATTGTTGAGAAAGGAGGCGCGAATCATCCGAATGCAAAAATCAATTTCAAATTAGGCGATGTGGTGACTACTATGATACAAACTGCCAATCAAGAAACTATTTTATTACAGCATGATACTTCTTTACCACGTCCCTATTCTTTGGGTTTCAGAGTACAAGGTACCAAAGGCTTATGGATGGATTTGAATCAATCATTGTATTTGCATGGTATCAGCAAAAACGAAGATCGCTGGGAAGCGGCAAAACCATATCTGGAAAAATATGATCATCCATTATGGAAGAAATTTGAAAATGACACAATCGGTGCTGGTCATGGTGGAATGGACTTCTTTGTATTACATGAATTTGTTGAAGCCATTAAAAATAAAACAACAACGCCGCTTGACATATACGATGCTGCGGCGTGGACAGCTATTTCTCCATTGAGTCAGGAATCTGTAGCAGCCGGCGGTAAGAATCTTGAATTTCCTGATTTCACAAAAGGACTTTGGAAGACTAGGACAAATGATTTTGGAACGAGAATTTAATTCTTTTAAAAAATTAAAAATATGACTTGCAGATATCGCATATTTAGTTTTATAATTTTTGCTGTTTTTTCTGTGCAGGTTGTTGCACAATCCAAAAAAGTATTGTTTTTGGGAAACAGCTACACTGGTGTAAATAATTTGCCATTACTGATAAGAAATATTGCCTTATCAACAAATGACACACTTATTGTCGACAGCAACACACCCGGTGGATATACATTTCAATTACATACTACTAATACAACTTCACAAAGCAAATTGATGGCAGGTAATTGGGATTTCGTGGTGCTTCAGGAACAAAGTCAATTGCCATCATTTCCTGATGATCAGGTTGCGGTAGAAGTATTTCCTTATGCAAGAACATTAGATAGCATCATCAATCAATACAGTCCTTGTGCAGAGACTGTTTTTTATAGAACCTGGGGTCGGAAAGTTGGCGACGCTTCTAATTGCCCTTTATGGCCACCTGTATGTACGTATGAAGGAATGGATAGTTTACTTCACATGCGTTACTTACAAATGGCAACTGATAACAATGCATTGGTTTCGCCTGTTGGTGTGGTATGGAAATACTTAAGAATCATGCATCCTGAAATAGAATTGTATGCAACAGATGGTAGTCATCCTTCGGCGGCAGGCTCTTATGCAGCAGCATGTTCCTTCTATTCCGTAATTCTCAGAAAAAATCCCGTTGCCATTACTTATAACTTTGGTCTAACTGATACGGTTGCACGAAACATAAAAGAAGCAGTAAAATTGTTGGTGTACGATTCTTTATCGAATTGGTTTGTAGGGAAATATGATCCTGTAGCCCGTTTTGAATATTCCACAATCGATAATATCGTTTCATTTCAAAATCAATCATCATCTGCAGATGCCTATTTCTGGGACTTTGGCGATGGAGCAAGTAGCACTGATTTTCAGCCTACTCATACTTATGCTATGTCTGGCATTTATACACTTAGATTTATCGCAAGAAGATGTGATTATGCTGATACAGTGCAAACTGAAATCAATGTCACTGTTCTTCAAGATAATCAGGTGGTTTGTTTTCCTAATCCTGTAACATCAAATTTTGTTGTAAGAACAAATTCGACTTTAACAGGCAAGACTTATTGTTTATACAACAGCACTGGTCAATTGGTAAGAAAAGGAACATTGAATACGAATTATACTTTTGTACAAACAATCAATTTGCCTGCTGGGATCTATGTTTTAAAAATTGAAGGGCTAGAAATTAAGCCTATTTCGATTTTAAAGAATTAAATAGCCACATAGCAACTTAGTTTATATTTAAAATCAGTTAAGAGCATATTTAAATACCGTAGAATTTTTTTGCATTATCTACAAGTATCTCAAACTCTTTAAGATTGGGTGTATCAGGTGTTCCGCCTTCAATAAAAGTACCGCCGATAACGCCAACATCATTAGCAGCGGAACCCGGTAATTGCTTAGGGAAAATATAAAATGAACGTTTCACTTCTTGTCCGGCTTCGGTTTTTCCTTTAGAGAAGTAAACCAAAATCATTGATTGTAGATGTGCAGGAACCTGATCTCGTAACATAATTAAATGACCTTGTACTGGTACAACTTCTGCATCATTATTAAGTTTAGAAGCACCTAAGCCAGAGCAATTGAAAACAAGTGAAGATGATATTTCTGATAATTTATTAATTTTCTTCTTTTCAAATTTGACTTTTGTAGCAAGAAAATCATGCAATGCCTGCATCATTTTTGCGGTATCAATGAAAATGCCATCATCATAACTTACCATTTTACGTTGAGTGCCAT
>CANHLV010000248.1 GCA_947461495.1 Chitinophagaceae bacterium | reverse complement strand
TACTATTAAATCGGGTATCAATAATTTGTTGAACGAAAAGTATTTTACCCGTCGTTCTTCAGGTTATCCCGGACCAGGGATTTTACCTGGAGATGGTAGAACGTTTTTTATTTCATTGGGTGCTAAGTTGTGATTATGAAATTGTTGAAACATTTCTAAAAAAGAAATAAGACCTTTGTGATTCAACATTATTTTCAATCATGAATTTAGCCATCGAAACTCCTGCATTATTATTTTCTGCAACAACACTGATTTTGTTGGCCTATACCAATCGCTTTCTCACCATTGCTCAATTAATCAGAGAATTAAAGAAGACTTATAACAAAGAGGAAAACAAAAGTATTTTACTGGAAATCAAAAACCTGAATTTAAGACTTACGCTTATCCGTTATATGCAATTGATGGGCGTGCTTTGTTTGTTTCTTTCTGTATTTGCGATGATGTTGTTGTTTTTTGGAGAACACGTTGTAGCGATCTATCTTTTTGGCGGGAGTATTTTGAGTTTGTTGATTTCTTTAGGCATTTCATTTTGGGAAATCAGCATTTCAGTAAATGCGTTGAAATTGCATCTGGGGGATTTGATTGAGGAGTAGAGGTGGTTGTTATTGGCGAAGGATTTATCCACGAATTCACGAATTGTTTTTTATACATAAGAACAATTACATTGGACCATTACAGATATCCAATCGGTATTACTTCTAATTAGCGTTAATGGATGCCCTTCCACACAATATAAGAATTCGTGAATTCGTGGTTAGATAAAATGAAATATTTTCAATCACCAAGTTTTTAATTACCTCACTTATTTGAATATATTCATTTGCTCATCATATATAGGACTTTGAAGGCCCAAGAAATTCAACACACTGTGAAATACATGATTTTGGTTCAACTCAGGAAGCGGCTTCAGTTGTTTGTTACTATTATCTGATAACCAAACCAAAAATGGAATTTCATACTGTTCCTTCGGAGCGATGCTTCTTGGCATACCATGCATGTACAGATTTTTTTCACCAAGTGACTCGCCGTGATCAGAAACGAAAAACATGGAACTCTTGTATTCTTGCATTTCTTTAAGGTTCTCAATCAGCTCATGCAGAATGTAATCAGTATAGACGATTGTATTGTCATAGGCATTAATCAATTCTGTTTGCGAACAATTGCCCAACTCAACACTATTACAAACAGGTTTAAAAGTTTCGAAACGTTTCGGGTATTTTTTACTGTAACTTGGACCATGACTAGTACTGGTATGCAACACTACAAAAACCTTGTTGCTTTTGCAGGAGAGGATTTGTTCTTTAAGCCCTTTTAGCAATATTTCATCGTATTGACACGAATCACCAATGCAGTCTTTTTGTAGTGCCTCTTTGTTGAAGTAGTTTTTGATATGAACAGGCGGCTCCCCCCAATTGGTGCTTCTCCAAATCACATCCACTTGGTTTCTGTTCAAATAGTTGGGCAGTATTTCGTAAAGTTCATCGGTATGAGTATGTTCAAGAATTGACTTGATACCGGCTCTAGTATAAGTAGCAAAAGATGTGGCATTGAAATGGTAAAGATTTTTTGTCTGGGATAAATAAGGATTGGTATTCTTCTCATATCCATACAACGAAAAGTTTTTGCTTCTGACCGACTCCCCTATCACAAGTATCACAATTGATTTTGAACTGTCTTTGATTGTGGCATTAGGCAAAAGAATCTCTTTTTTGTTTTTTTGATATTCATGAACATAATGAAGACTGGTATTTACTGAATATGACCAAGGCATGGCAAGTCCACCCAGACTTTTTGAATTTTTATCAATCCAAAGCCAGTTGCTGGCATTGGCAAAAACCATAAATGCGATAAACAAAAACGAAAGGAGAATTGTAATGAAAAATGATTTTCGGGGAGCATTGGTCAATTTGGTTCTGATGATAAATATCGAGGGAAGCACACCCAATCCCAAAATATATAAAATCAATTTTACAGAAAAAAAACTGCTCGACTCCTCGTAATTCGTATTGAAGACATTGCCGATCATACTCTCATCTATGATGACACTGTAGGTGTTGACGAAATAAAGAGAAAGCGCATTCAAAATAAAAAACAAAGTCAGTAAAACTTTACCAACCGTATGGGAAAGAGAAAACAGAATATAAAAAACAAAAAAATTCACTACTAGCATCAGAATCAATAAACTCACTATGATTATCATACCATTGATACTGACATAATCAAGATTCCGAAATACAAAATGAAAAAACGGAAGGTGAAACAATAGAAGATTCAGGAGACTTACTCCCCAGGCAAATCTCACCGTTTGCATGTTATTTTTTAAAGTAAGCATCAGTGATTGTATAAATTGAAAAAAAGAGTGCGGCTATGGTCAGGCCATAAACCGGTATAGGGTCCTTTATCATTTTAATTAATATCAACACAAAGCAAACCAGCAACATTAGAAGTAAAACAGGAAAGAATCTATTTTTTTCCACCCATGTCCAAACTGAATATTTTCTGCTGATGAAAATTCCGGCAAGTGCAGAAAAATATCCTACTATGCTTCCTATAATTACATCAAGTGGGAAATGCGCTCCCACACCCACTCTTGTGAGTGCAAGAATCATACCTATAGTTAAGAAAAAGAATATCCATAAAAAACGAAGAATCAATTTCTGTGGCATAAAGGCAAACATCAATATAGTAAGTGTGGTGAAGATGGTAATCGAATGTCCAGAGGGCAGGCTACTGTGACCAGGCAGTACTTCCCCGATGATGAAAAAAGTTTGAGTATCCAAAGCTGCAGCAGGCCTAGGTACAGTAAACAAGTTTTTTAGTGTGCTTGATAAGATCATCGACAGCAGTGACGCAGGTATCAAAGCTTTCCATAACTCCGGAGCATAAATAATGAAAACACTCAGCAAGGATAAAAAAATAAGGGCGTCTCCAAACTGAGTGAGATTATACATTGCATTTGGAAATTGAGCCAGTTGTGAATTCAAAAAATAAAAACCTTCTTTTTGAATATTAATATAACCATTTATATTAAGTGAATGTTGTGCATATAGATACAAAAAGATGGTCAGCAACAAAATAGATGGAAACAAAAAAACGGAATATTTTAATTCCGAATAATTTTCAATGACCCTGGTATTCATTTTGTATGATTGCCTCATGTGATTAGCAAAATTATCCAATTATCCGCTTTATTTATGGATTAGTATGAATTTATTGTTATTCAAAATGCTAAAGTTATCGGTCTCTGATCGGTGCCTACGAAATGGCGCTGGTCTCCGACCGGTGTCTAACAGAGCCAAAGGACTTTGTCCGTTCATATCCTCACCAAATCCAACATCCCTTTTTCATTTGTATAATAATCAACCCCACTACAGTCTCGAAATAGCGCC
>CANHLV010000247.1 GCA_947461495.1 Chitinophagaceae bacterium | reverse complement strand
TGGTGTTGTAATAACCTTGGCCAATATAATTTTTATATATTTTGTTTTGGCTTGCAATAGATTTTAATGCAGATAAATATTCGAATTCAGACATCCCTGCGCCTGTATGCAATGGTTGTTTTAAACGAATACTTTGAGGTATGGTTTTACTGATCAATTCATCAACAGAATTGATGCCTATAACAGCAAGCATTTCATTTGTTTGTTTTTCATTGGGGCCAATATGACGTTGAAGAAATTCGTCTTGTTGCAGATTGAAAATATTCATAATAAAAATTGTAGACTTTAACTTAATATTGTTGGGAAAAATAAGGTGATACTTAGGCCTTCAAATTATGGCGCAAATTTACAGCATCAAAACTAGATTTTACAGGGATAAATTTGATTTGAATTTACTTGTGGAAAAATAGATAATAATTTAATTGATTGAGATTAAACAAATGAGCAAAGATATTTTACATAACTGGCAAAAAAAGTCGGATGAGCGACAAAAGCTATATAAAAACTACCTTCTAAAAGCGGATAAGAATAAGGTGTTGAAGGTATTGCCCGAATTAAATGACACTGCATACGAGAAAATAAATTGCCTCAATTGCGCAGCTTGTTGTAAAAATTATTCTCCTCGGTTCAAAACACCAGACATCAAAAGAATCTCCAAGCATTTGGATATGAAAGAAGGGGTGTTCATTGAAAAATACCTCAATTTAGATGATGAGGGAGATTATGTTGTAAATACAAAACCTTGCCCTTTTCTGGGAGATGACAACTATTGTTCTATTTATGAAGTAAGGCCTTCAGATTGTGCAAGATTTCCTTACACAGATGAAGATGTGATTTTGAAAAGAGTACCGCTTACGTTGAAAAATTCTACTTTTTGTCCGATTGTGTATTTTGTGTTGGAGGAGTTGGTGAAAAGTAAAGCAGTATAAAGTAGGATAAAGCGGGACAGGCTGGATTTGTTGAAAAGTTTTCAAGGAAAACTTTTCAACAAATGCTAACATTAAGTACAAACCAAATACAGACAATTTATCCAATTTTTTACTACACTCTTGTATATGTGGTTAATCACAATACAAACAGAATTGTCATTTTTTTAAAGGGTGGACTTATCCCTGATTAAAGATGATTTTGTCAAAATCATCTTCTTTTCCTAATTGCATCTTTTCCAATATACGATACTTCTTGGTATAAATGCTGCGATACTCAATGTGCAAAAGAGATGCAATATCTTTAGTAGAAATGTTCATCCGATAAAGAACACAAAATTGCAAATCGGATTGAGATAAAATAGGATAGGCATTGTATAGAGATGAAATAAATGAAGGATGAATGTTGTTGAATTGCACCAGTAATTTATCCAAGCCCATCTTGTTTTCTTTGGCTTTTTCAAATTGTTCTATCAATTCTTTTCTGCGATCATGTGCCTGCTCCTCAACCAATTGTTTCAATTTGATTTTCAGCTCTTCTGCATCAGATAAAGTTTGTACCATTACGATTTTCTGTTGTTCTAATAGATGGTCGCGGTAATTCTTTTCTTGAATAGCCCATTCTGTTTGCTGCTTTTGCAATTGAATTTCTCTTTTTTGAACCTCAAGTTCCTGAGCTTGAATACGAGACCTCTGACGAATCCGAACTGATAATAAAATAATCGTCGCTATCATTAAAGAGGCAATGATTAAGATCAGATAAATCTGTTTGTGTTTATAATCCTCACTTTTGCGCAACAATTCATTTTCTCTCATTAATAATTTTTTATTTTTTTCTTGCTCTTCAAATTGATATTTGGCTTGTAACTCCAATGCCATTTGTTTTTGGCCCTCGATTTTAACGGAGTCGGACAAAAGCAATATGTCTTGAAAATATTCATAAATTTGAAAGGGGGATAATTGGTTCCAAGTAAATTGAATAGCAATTTTCTTGTAATTGAGTAGCATATCTTTATTTGCTAATTTCAACATAGATAGTACAATATCATTGTTCAAAATTTGGAGTGCTTCGGAATTGCCTCCAGTATTTTTCAAAGCAGTCAAATAGGGAACAACACAATCTAATATAAACGCAGAATTATTTTTTCTCATCAACTCAAATGCTTCACGATAATATGGAATTGCCTCAAGGTATTTAAATCGGGCTGATCTTGATAATCCTAATTTAAGGATGAGATAGGATTCCAGCTCCTCATTTTTCAGCTGACGAGAAAGCGGTAATAATTTTTCTGCCAAGCTGTCGGCAGTTTTGTATTGTTTATTCTGGATATAAGACTCTGCCAACTGGTATCCTGTTCTTACGTACCCATCATAATCTTTCAACGAATCCAGTTTGGGCATCACTTTTTGAAATGTAAGGATGGCAAAACTAAAGTTTCCGGTACTAGCATAGGCCTCAGCCAGATTAACCTGGATTTTCATCGCATTAAAATTACCTTTTATGTCTTTATAATCTGTTGAATTTACTACATCAAGTGCTTGAAGATAGAGCTTTGTAGCTAGGTAAAAATTGTTTTGATCATTGCACAGACTAGCATATTCCTGCAAGGCAATAGCTTTTAAAGTTTGATTTTTCCATAATGAGTCATTTAATTGCAGACATTCTTTTATAGCAGCTGTTGCGGGTTCATATTCCCCTTTTAATCTGTAAAGAATAGCTTTGGTACGTAGAGCTGATGCCCTTTTAATGTTTTTAACGGCTAACAAACTAATGGAATTATTTGCAGCCCATAAACCAGAATCCAGCTGATTGAGTATACCAAAACTGGTCGCCAAATTCATATATAAATATCCTTTAATAGAGTCAGATGCTGTTTGATTTTTTTCTAACAAACTCAACAAATCAATTTTACCTGCGGATGGATTTTGGTACAAATAGGATTCTATTTTACTGATGCTCTCGTTTATTTTCTTGGCTGCTGTTTGAGCGATAACTTTTGTATTTATCACCATCAAATTGAAAAAAATAAAGAAATAAATTGTTTTTTTTAAGTTCATTTACAATTATATTTTAATGTATTTATGCTAAAAAATTGCGACATTATATATTTTTATTAATACTAAAATATTGTAAATCAATAATAAGTAACATTGTCGCAATTTTGTCGCACTTGAATAATTATAATAATTGAACACATAGCCATATTTTGGGCCATATTTTTTTGTTGGATTTGTTTTAATAATAAGTGATTAATAAAAAAAGTTGGTGAACAGATGCTTCATTTGAAAGTTCGATGAATTGTCCAAGGCCATTTTAACAGTCAATTACTTTATATGTATTATATTATTAGGTTCAAAAATACAGTATAAAACCAAAACGAAAATAACATTCTTTATTGGAAAATAACAGCTAACCATAATTCAATAAATTAAAAATGAAAAAAATCTACCTTATTTCATTGATAGCAATTATAAAGTTTCTT
>CANHLV010000246.1 GCA_947461495.1 Chitinophagaceae bacterium | reverse complement strand
TGTGAATGTGAAATTACAATACAAAGACTTGTTGTGGGCTGGGTCTAGTTACAGATTTTCAGATTATATTTCCGGATATGCAGCTTATGTAGGACTTAATATTTCCAATACAATCAATGCAACATATTCTTACGAAGTTGCGACCACCAGCCAATTGAAGAATTACACCGGCAATACACACGAAATCATGGTAGGATTTATTTTTGGAAATAAATATGGTGACACTTGTCCAAAGAATGTATGGTAGGGAATTTGTCCATATCCACGTAATTTACTGAAGGGTATGAATTGTGCCGTTTTGATTTTCTTTCATTGAATCTACAGCAGTTTTTTCTGTAATCACCCATAATAATGTTGATTCCCATATTCCATTATGTTTAACCAACTGATATGATTTTGTAATGATTTCTCCTGTTACTTGATTTTCTTCTTTTACAATTACCTGTTTTTGATTGCTGTAATTTTCTGATCTATTGCTGATAAATGATACCGATTCATTTGATTTTGAAAGATTGATATTGATATCATTTTGATCACTGTTATGCGTAGCCGGTAGCTTCCTATGTTCTATTTTAAAATTTATACCAGAATTGACTTTAGCTTTTTCATATGAAGCAAGTTTCAAAACAGGTGCTGAATGTACAATCGAATTTACTTTTGGTAATAGTGGGTTTACATTTTTAACTTTGGCAGCAGCTGAAAACCCTGAATCTATTTTTTCTTTTTTAAAATTGAGTGAAGTGAACAAATTGAAGTTGAGTATAGCGAGTAATCCGATCAAAGAAAAAGTGAAACTCAATTGTTGTATTTTCCCCGGTTTATGGTTAACGTTTTGATGTGAGGTAAAAAATTCAATTCTTTTTAGCAATGAAAATCTGTTGGACACTGCGTTCAGTAATAGTGTTGAATTATATGTACCAGGTAAAGCAACTTTATATAATGATTCTGCGTAAATGATTTCATTATAGCTGTAATTCAATACCTGCAAATCACATCTGAGTTCTCTTTCCCATCTGATTTGATTGCATAAACGTTTAATGAATGGATTAAAGAAAAAAACATGTTCGTTGAATAGCAAAAACCAGTTATTTAAAAAATCTTGATGCTTGATATGAGACAATTCATGAAGAATCAAGGCCTCTGTTTCTGCTACACTTAGTTTGCTCATTAAAGACAATGGCAACAATATGATGGGTTTGAAATATCCAAATGTAATCGGGCTGCTGGTATTTGCTGAGTACCAGATATTGATTTTCTTTTTTATGCCTAGTTCTAGCGATTTATGCAAAGTGAAAAGTTTGACATCAACATCGGCTTTAATAAGATTACTCATGATCTTGTCTTTCAACTTTAGCCAGTTTGTAAAAGTATAAGATGATTTAACAATCAAGATAATGAAATAGGCGACAATTAAATAAGGAGCAATCGTTGCGATGAATCTATTAATAGTTAAAAAATTGTTTTGTGTTATCAACACATTTAAAAAATAGAAATCATTATTGTAAAAGGAAAAAAATGTTGTAACTGAAATCAGCAATTGAATGGCAAGAAGTAATAATAATTTATTTGTTTTTATGCCGGGAGATTGATTTTTAAATAGGAAATTGTCGAAATGATAATAGCCAATAATGAGCATAGATTGCCATAAGCTATGTAACAAAGTAAACAGGATAGCTGATGATAATGAATTCATCTTATTGTTTTGATTTTAATGTATTGATTAATGCTTCAATTTTCAATAACTCTTCTTTACTGGTTTTTTGCTGACCTAATGCTTGTAAGACCAATTCGGCAGATGACCCACTGAAAAGATTTTCAATCATTCTATGCAAAAACTGATGTTGTGTATTTTCTTTGGAAACTGCTGGGATATAAATATGTGTTTTGTTGGACTCGTCTCTGGTAACCAATTTTTTTTCATGCATGATTTGCATCAATTTCAGCGTGGTGGTGTATCCGGAATCTTTATGTTCACAAAGTTTTTCATGAACCATTCTTACCGTCGCTTTTTCCAAATCCCAGAGAATTGATAATATTTCCAATTCACTTTCTGTAGGCTTAATTGTTTTGTCTGTGTTCATAATACGATTTTATTCGTATGCAATGTAAAAAAAATAATTTTATAAAAAGAAAATATCTGGTGCTTGAATCAATTTTAACATAAAACGCCTTGTTTTATCTAAGAATCACAACTCTGAAACAGTAATTACATGAAAAACCTCTTTCAATTAAAAAAATCATAATTAACATTTATTCTTTATTTATTCACAGTTTTCAATTTTGTATTTTAATTTGTTTATATGTAAGATATCATGATTACATTGCGCTTCCCAATACCTATAAAGCACCTGTCCACTCCCCGCAAATGATATCAAATTCATAGCCTTCACTGAAGAGCAGTGACAAATCTTGTATACACTTATAATATATATATGAAAAAAACACTTTCGCTTTTAAGCATTGTTATTGCTTCGATGTTGTTAACCGTTAGTGCCAAGGCACAGGTTTATATTTTGAATGAAGATTTTTCTTCAGCATCCGGAACCACGCCGCCTAATGGCTGGAGTAATTTGACTGTTACCGGAACCGGTACAGATCTCTGGCGATTCGACAATCCCGGAAACAGACCAGTTACGTATCCTTTGAATGGCAAAGTAGCCATCTTCGATAGCCAGACTTCTTCTGGTGGCGGCGGTGCTGAAAAAGTAACTTTAGAAAGTCCATTTTTAGATTGCTCATTTAGTAACAATACATTGTTGTATTTCGATCATCAGTTTGTGGAAGGGCGCAATGGTAAAGGCACCATTGAAATATACAATGGCAACAACTGGGTGAACTTTACTACGTTTACCACCAGCACACCCGGTGTAAAATCGGAAGTGTTTGATGTGAGTGCATTGATGGGTGGTATCACCAATGCGAAATTTAGATTTACCTGGGAAGGAGATTCATCTAATTACTGGATGGTGGATAATATAAGAGTGTTGGCACCTTTATCACGCGCTGCGAATTTGAGAATGATAGATGCACCGATAATGCCCTTTGCGGCAGGGGTTACGCCAATGAAAGTTACCTTGTTGAATGAAGGTTATCAAACACTGACCTCAGCAACTATCAAATGGACAGTTAACGGTGTGGCACAAACGCCGTACAGTTGGACGGGGAATTTGCCTCAGGGTATTGAACAAAACAACATACAAATTGGAGCCTTCAATTTTCCTGCCGGTATCATACAGCGTGTGAAGATTTGGGTGGAAAGCCCGAATGGATTGGCTGATTTAAACAGATTGAACGATACGGCTAATGCGAATCTCGCTGCAGCGCTTTGTGGTACTTATACCATTGGTGGCACTTCTCCCAGCTTTGCAAATTTTACAGATGCTGCTTTTGCACTAAACAATGCGGGTGTTTCATGTCCTGTAGTATTTA
>CANHLV010000245.1 GCA_947461495.1 Chitinophagaceae bacterium | reverse complement strand
TCAATACTCGGTTCGATACAATTAAACTCCTTCATTGCCCAATGAAATAAATTGGTGTATTTCTGAACCAATTCCATGGGTTCCAGTCTTTCGAGCTGTGCTTTTTTACTCACTTTATCTTCCGCTTCTCTGCCTTCTTCTTCAAAATGTCCGGCATCGGTAATGTTTCTTACGTAACGAACCTTAAAATTTTTGAATTGTAAATAACGATAAACAATATCAAAAGTGATGTAGGGCCTGGCATGTCCCAAATGACTTTCTCCGCTTACAGTTGGTCCGCAAACATACATTCCCACGTGTCCGGGCGTAACGGGTTCAAATATTTCTTTGCTTCGGGAATAAGAGTTGTAAATGTGTAAGGCCATTTTTTTGCTTATAAAGATTGAGGAGCAAAGATAATTCACAAAGCGGTTAAAAAATTTCAAGATAAATATCTTGTCATTAATATCATTAATTGATGCATTTGGTGATTACACCAACGCGTGCAGAAAATTAGTAAAATCAATCTTTGTGAAAGATAATATCAGCGATTATTGGAAAATGGTCACTCAGGCTTTTCTTAATTCTAATGTATTGCTCGACGGAAAAATTATTATCTGTAAAAATATTGTCAATTCTTAAAGTTGGTGAAATGCCGTCATAAGTATTGCCAATTAAAGAACCTTTATCCTTGAAAGTGTTATTAAGACCTTTACCTATTGTATTATAAGCATAACTGTTGGGTAAATCATTCAAATCACCACAAACAATAACAGGGTATTCACTTTTGTCAATCTCTCTTCTCACGTTATCGCTTTGCCAATGATGCTTTATATAACCTTTCTTGAATTTACTGAGAATCGATTTGGATTCCTGTATGTCATACTCATTTTCAATGGAAGGATCATTCAAATAATTTCTGTTGTTTGGCGAAAATCTCAATGTCTCTAAATGAACATTAAACACCCTGAAAGTATCTGTATTTCTAACTACATCTACAGACTGAAAAGTTGAATTATAACTATTTTGTTCAGGCGAATAGGTTTGCTTGTTGATGAGCGGAAACTTACTGAAAATGATAATGCCGAAATGGTGGTCCTTGTCAAAATCAAGTTTATTAAAATAAGAAAAATGATAATCTTTCATCTTTAATTTTTTCTTGAATTGTGGAATGTAGTTAATAGATTTTATTACACTATCACTGCCCACCATTTCTTGAAAACAAGCGATATCCGGATTGTATTCGTTAATCAAATCTATCATTTCTGACTTTACTTCCGGATGTGATCGGTGCTCTGCAATATCAAAGTGTTCAACATTCCAACTCATCACTCTGATAACATTTCTTTCTTTTTTTGCATCGAAAGAAACGCTGAATCTGAACTGAAACACATGCTGTAAGGGCATCCAGCAAATGATAATCGTAATCAAGCTGATCAGACTTAACCATCGTTTTACAAATAACCAGAAAACAATGAAGAAGATATTAATAATGAGAAAATAAAAAGTCGTTAGTGAGAACAGTCCTGCTATCCAATCATTGCCTAGATTAATGGAATTACCATAACAACCCAATAACAGAAAAATAGCAAATACAGCATTGCAAATAATTACAATCGTCTTTGTTGCTTTTCTCAAAAATTGAACGGCCATACTTAAAGTTATACCAATTTTAATTACAATCTAGTCCAAATGATATAAGTATAATACCGACGTGATAGCTGTTTGGGACAATTTGATTGGACCATTACAGACATCCAATCGGTGTTAAGCAGGAAAATTATCGCAGGCGTCAAAAATTAATTCTAAAAATAAAAAATCAGCATTATTTAAATGAATCGTCTTCTGATGCCTTCTTTAAAATTAACTTTTCTTCTTCCGTTAGAAAATGATAGCCTTCGGAATTGATTTTGTCTAAGATTTCGTCAATCCTTTTTTGATTGACAAGAGATGATTTGCTGAACGGATTTTTTTCACCCGTTTTATAAAAAACTTTTTTCTTAATGTCTTCTTTGTTTGTTGTTTGTTTTGGACTGAATACATTGATCACCCAATGATAAGACTTGTTCATCCAAACGCCTGCGTCTGTGCCTTTTCGTAAAAGATAGATATATAAAAATCCTGCTAAAGCGCCTCCAAGATGAGAAAGACTATAAGCAGCACTCAAAGAAGCTACTCCTGCAAAGTCGATGAAAATATATACAGTCAGCAATACCCAAATTGGAATGCCTTTTCTGATTTGAGTAAAAAATCGATGGTCTGGGTTTAAATAGGTAGTTGCAGTAGCCACCGCCATGGTAGCAGCATTGGCACCAATTAATGAGGCATGGTTGATATCAGCTTGAATGGGCGGTATCAGATAATGAGCGCCAATAAAAAACAATCCACCCAATACGCCACCATAAATGTAGATAGGAATGATTTTGTCATTGCCTGTCATATCCTGTAACAAATAGCCAAAAGCCCATAACCAAAGCATGTTGCTGAGGATGCGCATGACTGAATTACCGGTGTCGCTAAACATATAAGTAAGAATCGTCCAAGGTTTCTCACTTAGTGAAACCAATCCTGAAGGTAATTGAAACCACTGTAAAATATCATTTTGGAAAACTGCAGGCGTTTGTTCATAAAAGAAATAAACGACCTGCATGGTCAGTAAAATCAGGAAGAAAATCGCATTGATGATAAACAACGCCATCAGCGCATTATTATCACTTCCTAATAAGAACCCTTTTTTCTTAAGGTGTTTGTAATCCTGGTATCTGTCTGATTCACCCATATTAAAAAAATTGTTGTCTGTTGTTTCTGTTCCAGTATAATACAATTATCAATCCTGCCAACGCGCCTCCAAGATGAGCAAAGTGTGCAATATTATCACTTGCCGAATTTGAAATGCCACCGAAAATATCCATGGCAATAATTCCAGTAATCGCCCACTTGGCTTTTATCGGAAATGGTATCGGCATGATAAATAATTGAGTGTTTGGAAATGTATATCCATATGCTACGAGAATACCCATAATGGCACCGGAAGCACCAACTGTAGCATTGCTGAGTAACAAATTTTGATACATGATAAATTCATCTGGAGATAAAATAGAATGGTCAACATTCCAATACGTAAATACATAACTGCCCATTTGTGCCAATCCTGCCACCAAACCACAAATCATATAAAAACTAAGGAATCGTTTTGGACCCCATAATTTTTCCATCAATCCTCCAAACATCCATAAAGCAAACATGTTAAACAGCAAATGAAAAAAACTTCCATGCATAAACATATGTGTCACGAGCTGATAAGGTTCAAATGCCTTGGATTTATAATGATGTAATGCGAACAATTCTGTAAATTTCGAATTGTCTTCAATACCACCAAACACAGACTGCGCAAAGTAAACCAGCGAGTTGATGATGATAAGATTTAAAACTATCGTACTTGTACGTGAAAAGCTGTTTCTG
>CANHLV010000244.1 GCA_947461495.1 Chitinophagaceae bacterium | reverse complement strand
GAATTGATACCAATAAGAAAAGGAAGAACTTTTGAACGGATAAGAAAAAACCCGCAGTCAAAGAGTAAGTATAAAACATTTACAAACTTTAAACCAGCGTACTAATTCCTTAACTTAATGACATTGCCCTTTGGGTGATTGAGGGTGCTGCCAAACAACAAACAACAAACAAAAAACACCAAACACCAAACTTTAAACAACAAACAATAATCTATACCTTTGCCCCTTCATGAGTAAAACAGTTGCCTTACATACTCTCGGTTGCAAGTTGAATTTCAGTGAAACCACTGCGATATCGCGTATGCTAGAGAATGACGGCTTCATCAAAAAAGAATTCGATGAAGTGGCGGATTTATATGTAATCAACACCTGTTCAGTTACCGAAAATGCTGATAAAGAATGTCGACAATTGGTAAGAAGAATTCAGAAAAAAGCGCCTGAAGCTTTGGTGGTGATTACAGGTTGCTATGCGCAATTGAAGCCCCAGGAAATTGCTTCTATTCCCGGTGTGAACCTGGTTTTAGGGGCTGCAGAAAAGTTCAACATTGCCACTCATTTGAAGGAACTAAGTAAAAACGATTCCGGCAAGATTTGTAGTTGTGATATTGAAGATGTAAATGTCTTCACTCCTACCCATTCCGTAAAAGAAAGAACCAGAATATTTTTAAAAGTACAAGACGGTTGCGATTACAATTGCAGTTTTTGCACAATCCCAATGGCAAGAGGAAAAAGTAGAAGCGACAGTATCGACAATGTAATTACCAATGTACAGGAAATTGCCAATGGCGGTGCGAAAGAAATTGTATTAACAGGAATCAATTTGGGAGATTTTGGGAAAGGATATACAGGCGGGAAAAAGCACGAAGAGAATTTCTTCGACTTGATGAAAGCGTTGGAAAACGAATCTCCTATTGAACGCATTAGGATATCTTCCATAGAACCTAATTTGCTGACCAACGAAATGATTGAATTTGTAAGCAACAGCAAAAAATTCATGCCTCATTTTCATATTCCATTACAGAGTGGAAGCAATAAAACGCTCGCGAATATGCGTCGACGTTATAAAAAAGAAATATATGCCGAACGTGTTGGGCTGATTAAATTACTGATGCCTCACGCTTGTATTGGCGCAGATGTTATCGTTGGCTTTCCGGGTGAAACAGATGAAGATTTTAATGAATCTGCAGAATTCATCCAAGAATTAGGTATTTCTTATTTACATGTTTTCACTTATTCTGAAAGAGACAATACCCAGGCGTTAGAAATAAAACCTGTAGTTCCAATCCAAATCAGAAACGAAAGAAATAAAATCCTCAGAAATATTAGCTATCTCAAAATGCAAGAATTTACGAATTCACATGTGGGTCAAACCAGAAAAGTATTATTCGAAGGGGAAAACAAAAACGGAATGATGGAGGGCTACACAGACAATTACATCAAAATAACAACCGTTTACAATAAAGTATGGGAGAATAAAATATTGGATTGGGAAATTTAAGCTATTAACAAATCGGTATTCTTAAAACTAAAAAAATCACTCCAGAAAATCATTCCAGTTTCTGTGTGACAATTGCTTTTCAAAAATATATCTAGAATGATCTTCTCTAAGCATTGATAAATGCCTTTCGTGATGCATATCAGTTCCTACAAATGATACCAATTCATTCTTCAACATATAATCAGCTGCTTTGGCAGCTTCTTTTCCATAATAACCGGTTAAAGATAATAGGTTCAATTGCAACATAAAACCCAAGTCTGCCAACCTATGATACATTCTATAATTACCATAATAATAAGGATATCTTTCAGGGTGAGCTAGAATTGGATTGTACCCTGCCATTTGTATAGCAAAAGAATGTTTACCTGGGTCATCCGGCATTGAAGCGTAAGAAAATTCAGTCAATATGATATTATCCTTCAATGTCAATAACTTTTGCCCGTTATTAATCAGTTCAAAGAAATAACTATCCAACATATATTCTGCAGCAGCCCTGACTTCAAAATTGATATTTCGAGATTGTAATGCGGAGTTTAATTTTGTTAATGCCGCATTTATGGTATCCGGATTATTTCTGTATAAATCACCTATGATATGTGGCGTTGCAATTGATCTTTTTACCCCAACAGACATCAATCCTTCGATCAGCATAATAGAAGTTTCAATATCAGGAGAACCATCATCAATACCCGGCAGAATATGAGAATGTATATCCGTTTCAATCGGAAAATAATTACTGCTGATTTTTTCTCTTTTTTTGAATATTGAAAACATATTTTTTATTTTCAAACAGTACTCAATGCTGTTATTTTTTATAATACTGATGTAATTTACTCAATGGCTTCAGTATCGAAACAAAAAATGAAAATGGAATTCCATTGGCTTTCATAGCCAGATAATCTCTTCTGTTGGCTCTAAGTCTTTTGAATATATTATTATTGCTTAATCCACCTCTTCTCATTAAGATTAATAATTTAGGCAGATAATAAGAACTCAACTTATACCTGTATAAATATCTTGCCATGAGTTCATAATCTGCAGCAGAGAAATAATGGGTTTCATAATTCCCATATTTTTCCAACAATTCTCTTTTAAAGTAAAATGCAGGATGGGCCGGCATCCAACCTGTTTTAAATCTGCTACGCTTGAAAGGTTTACCTTCCCATTTTCGATATAATTTATTGATATCTTCCTCATACACATACTGGAGATCTCCATAAAGCGTATCAACTTGATGCTCTTCAAATGCTTTTACTACTGATGATAAAACATCGTTTGAAGCAAAAACATCATCACTATGTAATACACCAATGATATCTCCGGTTGCCATTTTCATACCTTTATTTAATGCATCAAACATGCCCTTATCAGGTTCTGAAATCCATTTGGTAATACCTGAAGAATTTCGATTGATGATATCAATTGTGGAATCTACAGACTTACCATCAACAATAATATACTCTACATTTTTGTAGGTTTGATCGAGCACTGACTGGATGCATTGAGCCAGATACTTTTCAGAATTAAGCGTTACTGTAATGATTGTTACTTTCAATTGTTGATCATTATTACCAAGTAATTTTATGAATATCTACCTAAAACACTAGAATAAAACTCATTGGTTAAATTCTTATTTTCTTTAAATTATAATAACTAATTGTATAAAACGTTGATTATTAATATGCTTTTTTATAAAATTACAAGTATTTTAACAATAATGAAGCTAATTTTTAATTTTCATCAACTCTAGATATTATGATGTTTTCCATAACCAGCATGTCCATACTTGTTCTGTGATAACAACTCCATGCTTCTTCGGGTGTATTTACGATAGGTTCATTTTCATTGAATGATGTATTTAATAATATAGGAACTCCCGTTTTATTTCTAAATGTTTCAATCAAGTGATAGTATCTCGGTGAAATATCTTTTGAAACCGTTTGCAACCT
>CANHLV010000243.1 GCA_947461495.1 Chitinophagaceae bacterium | reverse complement strand
AACAGATAATATTTCAGAAGACATTCCCATTGCAGGTAACAAGATGATATATACTTCAGGGTGACCTAAGAACCAAAATAAATGCTGGAATAAAATTGCAGAGCCACCTTCATTAGGCATGATTTTTCCGGCAACAACGATATCACTCAGGAAAAAACTTGTTCCTAGGTTTCTGTCAAACAATAATAAGATAGCCCCTGATAACAAAACTGGGAAAGACAACACGCCCAAAACTGCAGTAAAGAACAATGCCCAGATTGTCAATGGCATTCTCGTCATGCTCATACCCTTGGTACGCATGTTTAGAATAGTAGTGATATAATTCAAACCACCTAACAATGATGATACCACGAACATAGCCATACTTACCAGCCATAAGTCCATTCCGATTTTACTTCCTGAAGATGCATCACCCAAAGCACTTAATGGAGGATAAATGGTCCAACCACCACTTGCAGGTCCAGTTTGTACAAATAGAGAAGACATCATGATTACAGACGCAAGGAAGAAAAACCAATAACTCAACATATTCAACATGGGAGAAGCCATGTCTCTCGCGCCAATCTGAAGAGGAATTAAAAAGTTGGCGAATGTTCCACTCAAACCAGCTGTTAATACAAAGAATACCAAAATGGTACCGTGCATGGTTACCAAAGCATAATAAAATTCAGGTTGTAGCTTTCCACCTTTAGCCCAATGTCCAAGAAAATCTTCAAGGAAAGGATAAGTAGCATTTGGATCTGATAATTGTAAACGGAAAATCACCGAAAACAATCCACCAATGAAAGCCCAGATGATACCGGTTACCAAAAATTGTTTGGCTATGGTTTTATGATCCTGGCTGAATACATACTTAGTTATAAACGTTTCATGATGGTGATGTTCGTGATGTGCATCTCCATGTGCCTCATGATGTGTTGCTTCGTGTGCTGTTACTGTACTCATAGTTTATAAAAATATTTTTATAGTATTTCGATATTAAGGATTAGTAGGCATTACCTGTGCCATTGGTTTTGAAGTAGCAGCAGTAGTATCTACAGCCTGTACTTGTTTGCTTGGATCTTTATCCGGAAATAAAGTGAAAAATTCTGGCTTTTGAGATGCTAGCCACTTTTTGTAATCTTCTTCTGATTCTACAATAATAACACCTCTCATTGAAAAATGTCCTTTTCCACACATTTGATCACAACTAATTTCGTATACAAAATTAGGATTACCGGTTCTCTTTTTCATTTGTTCTGTTGTGTACTGAGGCGTAAACCACATAGTAGTTGGAATACCGGGAACAGCATCCATTTTCATTCTGAAATGAGACAATCCAACATCATGAATCACATCCATTGCATTAATAACTAATTTCACTGGTCTGTTTACAGGCAAATGCATTTCTGTTGTATGTAAATCATCCCAACTTTCTTCATCATTAAAATCAACGGCTAAAGTATTCCCAGATGGCTGATTGTATAATTTGTAATTCTTCTTACCTAATTTTCCATCAGTCCCAGGATAACGCATATCCCATGCAAACTGATGTCCTGTGATTTCAACAACAACAGCATCTTTAGGGGCGTCACTGGTCATCTTAAACCAATATTTCAAACCAAAAACAACCAAGATAGTTAAGAATATCGCAGGAACTGTTGTCCAAATCAACTCGAGCTTATTGTTGTGAGGAAAGAAAAATGCTTTTTTTCCTTCTTTTTCCTGGTATTTATACGCGAACCAAAACAATAAAATTTGTGTGATGAAAAACACCAATCCGGTAACGGCAATGGTAATATAAAGCATCAAATCAATCTTTTCTCCTTCTACAGATGCAGAACCTTGTGGAAACAATGTTTTTCCGTAGTACAATTCATTGCAATACCAAACACCAATCATACCCAAAATTAAAAAACTGATCAACAGAAATCCATTGATTTTATTATTCTGTTTACGCGTTTTTTCTTCTCCTTTAAGAACACTGACATATTCGCTTGCTTTAGCAATCTGAAAGATCACCACAAATACCATTACTACTATCGCTATGAAATAAAACTCGTTCATTGTTTTAGTTTTTTCTTTTTCTTAAAAACTGTTTCAGTTACGGTTAACTATTTGAATTTTTACTTTTTAATTTTTGAATTGACTAAGTATGGTGAATCATACTTTCTTTCAAGAACGGATGATTTTTCGCCACCAAAGGGTTGCTCGTTAAATATCTGCCTACACCCCACATAATCAATCCTATAAACAATGCAGGTACTCCCAATTCAAAAGCGCCCATATGAAAATGTTCGTGCATTGTACCCGGCATCACCATTTGGAAGAAATCTATCCAGTGACCAAATATGATAAGAATAGCCATTACCGTTACCATGGTCCAGTTTCTTTTAACTCCTCTCCTCATTAATATCAATAATGGACATAAGAAGTTGATGAACAAGTTCAGGAAGAATATAAAATGGTAAGGCCCTGATTTTCTTGCAGTTCCAATTCTTTCAATGAAATATTTTGTTTCTTCAGGTTGGTTGCTATACCAAATCAACATGTACTGAGAAAACCATAAGTATGTCCAGAATACAGAAAATGCAAACATGAATTTACCAACATCATGTAAATGCTCTTCAGTTACATATTCCAATTGACCTTTGTTTTTAAGATAGATAACAAACAAAGCTACTAACGACATACCTGAAACGAAAGTGCTTGCAAATGTGTACCAGCTGTACATGGTGCTATACCAATGAGCATCGATACTCATCAACCACAACCAAGGAACAGTAGAAGCAACTGACAAACCGAAAAACACTGTATATAAAGAAGCCCAAACAGTATTTTTCCAAATCCATTTTTTTCCTGTTTCATAATCCATAGTGCCGCCTTTATCTGTTTCCAAAGACATAGCTCTCATTTTGCGACCTAAAAACCACCACATGAAAATACAAATGGCAGACCAGATAGAATAAAACTTAGGATTTAAAAATCCGCTTTTGCCATTTAATATTGGATCTTTCGCAACTGCAGAAGCATCCAACCAATGGTAAATATCTGTTCTTCCTCCCCAGATGATTGCCATCAAAACAAGGAAAGTTATTATACCTAAAATAGGAACTACACTTGAAATAGCTTCTGGCACTCTTCTCAATGCAACTTGCCATCCGCCCATTGCCATTGTAGTTACACAAATGAAAAACATAGATGCATTAACAACTAATAACCAGAATACACTGTTTTGCAATAATACTGCCCAAAAGCGAGTGGCCCCAGTTGGACCATGATGTTCGCCACCATGAGCTACAGGTGCAAAAGGGTGCAACATGATAAAACCATATAATACGGCTATCAATCCCGCTACGATCAATCCCCATGTCCATTTTTTGTAGCTGGCTGTTAATTCAAATTGATTATTCATCTAAATAAACTTTACTTTTTTATAAACACCGATTCAATCGGCTATTTTATTTTAATTAATTT
>CANHLV010000242.1 GCA_947461495.1 Chitinophagaceae bacterium | reverse complement strand
CTTTTTTTATTGATGTTTTCATTCCCTGCAATTTCGCAGGAACATACTACAGAACCGGGTTCTGTTGAACATCATGCTCCCGCACCAGAAAAGCTTGATCCTGCAAAGATTATCATGGATCATATCAAAGACAATCATGAATTCCACTTTTTTACCTTAAAAAACAAAGAAAATCCACACGAATCTTTCCACGCTACGATTCCTTTGCCTGTGCTGGTATACTCTAAAGAGCACGGTATTGCCTTTTTCTCTTCAGCAAAATTTGGACATGAAGGCGAAGAAGTGGTTGATGGATTGTACAAATACAATGAACTCAAAGAAATTGTAGCAACTGATGGCAGTGAATTGTATGATTTCTCTTTGACTAAGAATGTTGTGCAAATGATTTTGGCGTTGACGCTACTTGTCGTATTAATGACTGGCATTGCCAAGAAATATAAAAATGGTATTGGTGTCACCTCTGCTCCAAAAGGTTGGCAGAATGCCATTGAGCCTGTTATTACTTTTGTAAGAGATGATGTGGCTAAGCCAAATCTCGGACGCAAATGGAATAAATACTTGCCTTATTTACTTACAGTGTTCTTCTTCATACTAGTGTTAAACATATTTGGTTTGATGCCGGGTTCTGCAAATGTTACGGGTAATACTGCTTTTACTGCTGTTATGGGTATTATTTCTGCCATCGTTATTTTAGCAAGTACCAATGGACATTTCTGGATGCATATTTTATGGCCTCCGGGAGTACCTTTTTTGGTGAAATTGATTTTGATTCCTGTTGAATTGGCGGGTGTATTGATTATCAAACCTGCGGCATTGATTATTCGTCTTTTCGCCAACATGGTGGCGGGGCACATTATTATTTTGAGTTTTATTTCACTCATCTTTATTTTCGGCGAAATGAATCAAGTGGCAGGATGGGGATTTTCTCCTGTTTCCATTTTGTTTACCGTATTTATTTATGTGATTGAAATTTTGGTCGCTTTCATACAGGCATTTATTTTCACCAATTTGACAGCCGTTTTTATTGGGCAGTCTTTTGAAGGCGAACACGAACATCATGATGCCGATGCGCATCATGCAAAAGCGTAATTTATTATTCACTCATAAAAAACAAGTATCATGACTTTGATGACTTTGTTGACAGAAGTTGGATTTTCACACATGGGTGGTGCAATAGGTGCAGGTCTTGCCGCAATCGGTGCCGGTATTGGTATCGGACAAATCGGTAAAGGCGCTGTGGAAGCTATTGCTCGCCAGCCGGAAGCATCCAATGACATTCGTGCGAACATGATCCTGACTGCTGCATTCGTTGAGGGTGTTGCCCTTTTCGCAGTTATCGCAGGATTATTGGCTGTTTTGAAAGCCTAATCGCCCAACTCATTACTGCATCCAAAGCACAGGGCGGAGGATGCAGTAATATTTTAAAAATTGAATCGATCATTATAATTATATAATATTATGGATTTACTATTACCACATTTAGGATTATTTGTATGGACTTTGTTCGCGTTTTTAATTGTGTTCTTAATTCTTAAAAAGTTTGCCTGGCCAATGATTTTAAAAGGCTTGAATGAACGTGAAGCCAATATCGCAGATTCAATTGCTACTGCAGAAAGAGTAAAAAAAGAAATGGCTCAATTGAAAAGCGAAAATGAAGCACTATTGCAATCTGCAAGAGAAGAAAGAGCTGCTATGTTGAAAGAAGCGAAAGATATCAAAGACAAAATGATCAATGATGCAAAGGATGAAGCCAAAAATCAAGCTGCAAAAATTGTTGCAGATGCTAATGCCTCAATTCAACACCAGAAAATGGCAGCATTAACTGATATCAAAAATCAGGTAGGCAAAATGGTGGTAGAAGTGAGCGAAAAAATCCTGAGAAAAGAATTGTCGGACAAAGCCAATCAGGAAGCATACATCAGTCAATTGGCTGAAGAAATCAAATTGAATTAAGAAAAAGAACCTGAATTTATGAGCAATCCAAGATTAGCCGGAAGATACGCGAAAAGTTTACTGGATTTTGCAGTAGAGCAAAATCAAATGGATAAAGTATATCAGGATGTTAAAATGCTGCAGGGTTTGTGTAATACCAATCCTGACTTTGTAAATATGCTGAAAAGCCCGGTTATCAAATCAGATAAAAAAGAAAAAATTGTTGAAGCGGTAATTGATGGAAAAGTTTCTCCTATGACAACTTCTTTTTTTAAATTACTCATCAACAAAGCAAGAGAATACAACTTGCCTGAAATTGTAAATGCTTTTATAGAACAATACAATGAATTGAACAACATCCACACTATAAAGCTGACTACTGCCATGGCTGTTAGCGATTCATTAAAAGACGCTATTGTCAATAAGATTAAGTCAGAAACATCATATCAGAAAATCGAATTGGAAACTGTTGTAAAAGACGAATGGATTGGTGGTTTTACACTTGAAGTTGGCGGAACCCTTATTGACGCAAGCATCTTGAGAGATTTGAATGATGTGAAAAAGCAGTTTAAGAACAACGAGTACATACATAGTATCAGATAATCTCTTTTTTTAATTGTACATTCAGGAATCATTTTATTGTTCTGACTTATGGATAAAATAATTCAATCTGATTTATACAGGTACAACGGATTAAAAGGTATTTCCGGTTTTTTCAAAGGGCTAAAATACCCTGGCTTTCGATATATGTTTTTTTTTAGAAAGACTGCATCAACTTCAAAACGTTCATTATTCGGGATTTTCTACAGACTGATGCTCAGTCATTACAAGTACAAATATGGCTTTCAGATTCCTGCCGGCACTAAAATAGGCAAAGGATTTTTCATTGGACATTTTGGTAATATCATTATCAATGCTGGTGCTGTTATTGGAGACAATTGCAATTTCTCTCCAGGCGTAACCATCGGAAAAACCAACAGAGGCAAGATGAAAGGTATACCTGTATTAGGCAACAGGGTTTGGGTCGGCACAGGTGTCGTAATTGTGGGTAATGTAAAAATCGGTTCAGATGTACTGATCGCACCTAACGCCTATGTGAATTTTGATGTCCCGGAACATTCCATCGTTATTGGTAATCCGGGAAAAATAATTGAAAAACAGAATCCTACAGAAGGATATATCAATAATCAGGCTCAGTAAAAAAAGTATTCAGCATTAGTAATCATTAATCCAATCCGCATTTTTTAGTGACTTCTTTTTATGTACTGAAAAAACTTTCTCGTAATATTCTTCGAAATTATATTTCCCACTTCTGACCGCTTCAATGTTTGCAATCAGGTGATTCACCCAGCCATTTTGTTGCGATTTCACAGGCATTAAAGGATATTGAAAACCTTCAAGTAATTCATGAAGCCTAAAATCATTTCCTTCTATTGGAATTACCGTAGTATGAGAAATCATTGATAACATATTGGTATGCACTCTAGCGCTGATTACAAAATCAAATTCAGAAAGTTTTTGCGCATATT
>CANHLV010000241.1 GCA_947461495.1 Chitinophagaceae bacterium | reverse complement strand
TCAATCAATTTCAAATGGTCTTGCATGTTAATGAATTGTAGATTAAAAATAACGGATAAAATAATGCGATAACGAATATTGAGTAATTTAGCCACAACTTAATTTCATATAAATGAAAAAAACATGTCTATTATTTGTTGTCTTCTTTGCGCTAATCTTTGAAAATACTTTTGCTCAAACTATACCCGATTTTGTAAAAGATAATTTTATCAAAATTGATACTATGATAAAAATGAGGGATGGCATCAGATTATATACCATTATTTATGTACCTAAAGATAATATTGAAAAATATCCATTCCTATTGGAAAGAACACCCTATTCTTGTGGCCCTTATGGCGATACAAGCTATGCAAAGTCGATAGGCCCCAATCCCAGACTGATGAAAGAGAAATTCATTTTTGTTTGTCAGGATGTGAGAGGCAGATACATGAGTGAAGGAGTAAATCTTGAAATGACACCTCACATTAAAAACAAAACAAAAAAGCAAGTAGATGAAAGCAGTGACACTTACGACACAGTCGATTGGCTTTTAAAGAACATTAAAAACAACAATGGCCGCGTGGGCATTTATGGTATTTCTTATCCCGGCTTTTACGCAACAGCTAGCTTACCTGAAGCGCATCCGGCGATTAAGGCTGTTAGTCCACAAGCTCCGGTTACAGATGAATTTGAAGGTGATGATGCCAATCACAATGGTGCATTTTTCCTGATGGATAATTTTGATTTCATGAATTATTTTGGAGCTGAAAGAACTTCACCTGTAAAAGAATACAGTAAACCTGTTTTCAATTATTTCACAAAAGATGCTTATTCATTTTTCAAAAGTTTGGGAGTATTAAAAAATACACAATCTGCAAAATATTACAACAGTAATTGTACAATATGGAACGAATATCTAGAACACGACACCTATGATGATTACTGGAAAGCAAGAAACATCAGAAATCATTTAGAAAATATTAAAACACCTACTTTAGTTGTTGGCGGATGGTTTGATGCGGAAAATCTATTTGGAGCATTAAAGACATACCAATCTATTGAATCAGGCGAAGCAAATAATAATTGCAAAATAGTCATGGGACCATGGACACATGGCGCCTGGGAATCACCCGAATGGAAGCAATATGCTTCACATGATTTCAAATCGAATACCAGCAAAACATTTCAGGATTCAATAGAAACAACTTTTTTTAATTATTATCTGAAAGACAAAGACAGCTTTAATGTTTCAGAAGCTTCCATTTTTGAAACCGGTTCAAATAAATGGACACATTATAATCAATGGCCTCCATCAAACACAAACAATTTTTCATTTTATTTAAATGAGAAAAATGAACTAACCAAAGAAATTGGCAGTAACAATACAGCAGATGAATATATCAGTGATCCCAATAAGCCTGTTCCTTACACAAATGGTATTTATGCAAACCGTAACAATGATTATATGGCAGAAGACCAGCGATTCGCCTATACCAGACCTGACGTCTTATACTATCAGTCAGGCATACTCGATAAAGATGTGACTATCACTGGATCTATTTCAGCCAATTTAAACGTTAGCATCACTGGTACAGATGCTGATTTTATAGTAAAAATCATTGATGTACTTCCCGACAATGAGCCTAATTTCAGAAATGCACCTAAAGGATTCCAAATGGCCGGCTATCAAAGATTGGTAAGAGCCGAAGTAATGAGAGGAAAATTTAGAAACAGTTTAGAAAATCCAGAGCCATTTGAGCCGAATAAAATCACATCTGTAAACATTACGCTGAATGATGTTGCCCATACCTTTAAAAAGGGGCATAAAATCATGGTACAAATTCAAAGTAGCTGGTTTCCACTAGTTGACATGAATCCTCAGCAGTTCATGAAAATACCGGATGCAGATAAAGATGATTTTAAAAAAATTGCAGTTAAAATTTTCCACAATAGTAAAATCAACTTCCCTTTATTAGAACAAAAATAATTTCAGATGAATAAAATAATTCTACTTTTTTTTCTTGCCATCAAAGTTCAAGTTTTTGCCCAACAGATATTGCCGGTAACACCACAGCCTGCCTTCATTAATTTTACTGAAGGCGCTTTTACATTAAGTAACAAAACAATAATCACTACTAACAGTAAAGCAGAAAATGCAAAAAAATATCTGGAAAATTACCTTTTAAATTATCATGATATCAAATTAACAAATAATGCTCAGCAAGCAGGTTCAAATAATTCAATAGCGTTAATGGTTGACCCAACAGAAAAAAATGAAAGTAAATATAAGCTTGAGATTACCGAAAATAAAATAATCATTAAAGGCACTCCTCAAGGAATTTTCTACGGCGTTCAAACGCTTTTACAATTATTGCCTTTAAACAAAAAGAACATCAGGATACCCGATTTACAAATAGAAGACTCCGCCAGATTCAGTTATAGAGGTATGCACTTTGATGTAGGAAGACATTTCTTTTCCGTAGACTATGTAAAAAAATATATTGATTTCTTGGCTTTACATAAATTCAATACGTTTCACTGGCATTTAACGGAAGACCAGGGATGGAGAATTGAAATCAAGAAATTTCCAAAACTAACAGAAACGGGTAGCTGCAGAGATCAAACTTTGTCAGGCCCTTACGGAAGCAATAATTATGATGGCAAAAAATATTGCGGTTATTACACACAAGAACAAATTAAGGACATTGTAAAATATGCTGAGGAAAGATATGTCAATATCATTCCTGAGATTGAAATGCCCGGACATAGTATGGCGGCTTTGAGTGCTTACCCATATTTAGGTTGTACAAAAGGTCCTTACAAAGTCATGCAAACATGGGGCGTTTCAGATGATGTGATTTGTGCAGGCAATGACAGCAGTTTCAGTTTTCTTGAAGGTGTTTTGGATGAAGTCATGGAAATGTTTCCTTCAAAACTCATTCACATTGGAGGCGATGAATGCCCTAAAGAAAGATGGCACAATTGTCTTTTGTGTCAAAAAAGGATGAAAGAAAACAATTTAAAAAACGAACATGAACTACAAGGTTATTTTATTACCAGAATTGAAAAATATGTAAACAGTAAGGGCAGAAACATCATTGGCTGGGATGAGATATTGGAAGGTGGCTTGGCGCCAAATGCATCTGTGATGAGCTGGAGAGGTGAAGAAGGAGGAATTGCAGCAGCTAAGAGTCAACATAATGCCATCATGACACCCGGAACCCCGGTATATTTCGACCATTCACAAAGCATAAATGAAGACTCTCTGACTCAAGGAGGTTTTAATTCATTGAAAATGGTATATGAATACGAACCCGTGCCAAACTCACTATTTCCAACAGAGGCGAAATATATTTTAGGGGCCCAGGCTAATATGTGGACAGAATATATGGATAATGAAAGAAAAGTAGAATATATGTTATTTCCAAGAATGACAGCTCTATCTGAAGTGCTCTGGTGTCAACCATCTGTAAGAAACTGGGAACATTTCCAAACCCT
>CANHLV010000240.1 GCA_947461495.1 Chitinophagaceae bacterium | reverse complement strand
GGCTTGCATTAAGGCTCCCGCATCATTTAACCCATCCCCAATCATCAACACTTTTTTTCCATCAGCCTGCAACTGTTTTATATAATTCAATTTATCTTCAGGAGTTGCACGAAATATCATAGGCACATCATTACCTAATATTTGTATTAAGTTTTTTTCCTCAGCATCATTATCACCTGATAAAATGTGAATTTTATATCTGGTTTTTAATTGAAGTAAAACTTCGTTTATGCCTTTACGATATGGATGCTTTACAGAAAAATAGCCTTTGTAATCATTTCCAATATTTATATGGACTTCAGCACTATTGACATTAGATAAGCTTCCTGCATTAGTTACAAATGATCGTGAACCCAATACTAATTTTTTATCCACGGCATTGGAGACTATTCCCATTCCAGGGTATTCTTGATAATCATCTACCATCTCAACAACATCATCAGTAGTTTTATCATTTAAATGAATATATAGAGACTGACTCAGTGTATGTGAAGAATGAGCGGTAGATGACCTTATAAGATTTTGATCCTCTCTAGACAATTGAATACCTGAATAAACTATAGAAGTATTTTGTTGAGAATTTAATGTTCCCGTTTTATCAAAAACGATATGTTGAATATCCGCAAGTGATTCAATGACTGTGGCATTTTTCAGAAACAATTTATGCTTTCCAATCTGGCGCATCATATTTCCAAAAGTGAAAGTGGATGTCAATAGTAATGAACATGGGCAAGCAACAATGAGTACAGAAGTTACTACATTCAATATTTTGGAGCTGTCTACAACAGACCAATAAATAGCCGCAAACAAAGCAACTGTAAACAAAATCATGGTAAAATATCGGCTCCATGGATGTACAAAAGAATCTTTCTGTTGTTTGTTTTTTTCAAAAACACTGTTGTTCCATAATTCAGTAATGTAACTCTGGGATGGTAGCTTAACGGCTTTCAATAAAATAGATTGACCCATCTGCTTTCCACCTGCATAAACCAAATCACCTATCGCAGGTTGTTGTGTACTATTTTCTCCATTAACAAAACTGTAATCAATATTGGCGTTTTTGCTTATCATCAAAGCATCTGCAGGAATTAGCTCATTGTTTCTAATCACCATCACATCATCAACGGCCAATTTATTGACAGGAATACTGATTTCTTTGTCATCTTTTTTTATCATCACTCCCAATGGAAAATAAGACTGGTACTTTCTTTCGAATGATAATGTTTCGTAAGTCTTATTCTGAAACCATCTTCCCACAAGCATGAAAAATATAATACCTGTTCCAGAATCGAGATATCCTGCTCCGATTCCAGAAATAATTTCAAAATAGCTTCTTGAAAATGTAATAATGATTGCTAATGCAATAGGTGCATATATATTGATGTCTTTTTGACGAAGTCCAGCATAAGCATTTTGAAAAATGGAAGCTGCACTGTACAATAAAACCGGAATTGATAAAAATAAATTCAACCAAGTAAAAACATTTTTCAAACCATTTGTTTCAATCAAACCACCTGAAAAATATTCAGGAAAACTCAACATCATGATATTGCTGAAACAAAAGCCTGCAACACCAATTTTAATTATAGCGACGTTTACATTTGACGAGTTTTTATTTTCTATGGTATCCTGTATGCTGATATTGGGCTCATATCCAACAAAGGCAAGTGTTTCAACAACCTTACGTAATGATACCAGTTTGGGATTAAATGAAACAAAAATTTCTTTCTTTTGAAAATTAACTCTTGAATAAATAATGCCTTCATTTATTTGATGAAGCTTTTCCAGTAAGAAAACACAAGAAGCGCAATGAATCTGTGGAAGAGAAAAAATAACATTAATCAGATTGTCATTCTTGAATAAAACCAATTTTGAGATTAATTCTTCGTCATCGAGATATGCGAACTTCTCACCGGAGAATTTCCCTTTTACAGTGATGCCAGCATTATCTGAAATATCATAGTAATTACAGAGATTATTTTCTTTAAGCAACAGATACACCTGCAAGCATCCATTACAGCAGAAATACTTTTCTTCAGTTGTAATTTGATTGTAGCAATTTTCTCCGCAATGGTAGCAGTTATTCAAATCATTCATATTATACAATTTGGCAAGCACCAAAGTTTAATACTATAATATATTAATACCTTTTTATCTTTTTATATTTCAAAAAAAACTACTTGTTTCTTAAGAAGAACTTTCCACTGTCTAATTTTTCATTAAACGCTGCCAGCGTGTTGTTTTCTATCATCTTAATTAGATTCTTCTTGATTTCTTTGAATTCGAAATGAACAGGACAAGGATTTTTTTCTGAGCATTCTTTTAACCCCAATACACAATCCTTATATATGGTATCCCCATCAATTGCTTTTACAATATCCGCTATAGAGTTTTTAAGATCACTGGCATCCATATAAAAGCCACCATTAGGCCCTTTAGCAGAATGAATCAGTTTTCTTCTGCTGAGGTCTTGCATAATTTTAGCCATAAAATGCTCTGGAGCATCTGTCCCTTTGGCAATTTCCTTAATCCCTACCCTTTGCTCTTCTTTAGACTTTTGAGCTACAAAAATCATTGCTTTTATTGCATATTCGCAGGATTTTGAAAACATAGTTTTAATTTGTTGAAACAAAAATAAGAACTTTTTTAATAATAAAAGAGTTTTTTATCTTTTATTATTAAAAATATTTTTTAGGCAAATAGAATGGGGAATCAGAAATAAAATTCAATCTTAAAAAATTGTTGATTTTTCCATTATATGATTATTGTTAATAATAAAAAAGAAAAATAACCAACAAGTCATTATAATATCATCACTTAAAATAAAAATATATGGAGCTTATTAATCTTTAACTGATCTTATTGAGAATCCGTAAGACTTGTAATCATGACCTCTATGAAATCTAGAGCTTGTGTTGTCTAAAATTCGATTACTTGCGTCAGTATGACCTCACTTTCCAACATCTCAACAAACAAATCCATAAAATCAGCAAAGAATTGAACAATGGAAAAGTGAAAATATCTAACCTCGAATCTGTGTTTAAAACCACTTTGAATAAACTTGAAAAAATCAGTAAAATATTCGGTTCTAGCGAGTTGGAAGACAAAAGAGCACTTCAAAAACGTTGTTTCTGGGAGGAATTTACTATGACGCAAAAAACAACCAATATCTAACCAGAAATATCAATCAATTTGTGGAGTTAGTTGCCTGTTTGTCAAGCAGTTGTGAAGACATAAAAAAAGAGGATTCTTCAAATTTTTTGAAAAATCCTCTTTAGTACTCGGGAACGGAATCGAACCGTCACTCCCGTTGCGGGGAACAGGATTTTAAGTCCTGCGTGTCTACCAGTTCCACCACCCGAGTGGCACAATTACTCAAAATCAAAAATGACATTAAGTAAATTATTTAAAAAAAATCCCGTCCGGTTAATCGTGACGGGAAAGATGAGCGGAAGACCGGGCTCGAACCGGCCACCCCGACCTTGGCAAGGT
>CANHLV010000239.1 GCA_947461495.1 Chitinophagaceae bacterium | reverse complement strand
CAATTCATGAAAGTAAAACTCATCAACATCGGCAATTCCAAAGGTCTTCGATTACCTAAAACCATAATTCAGCAATATAAGATTGGTGAAGATTTGCAGATTGAGTTGCAAGAAGACGGCATTCTACTTAAACCACTTACAAAACCAAGGACAGGCTGGTCGGAGCAATTTGAAAAAGCAGTAAAGCCAATAGAAAAACAAGAAGAAAAATGGATTGAAGTACGTAATCGTTTTGATAAGGAGGAATGGACATGGTAATGCATCGTTCAGAAATATGGTTAATCAATCTTGAACCGACTTTAGGTTCAGAGATGAGTAAACTTAGACCTTGCGTCATCGTTTCTCCTGATGAGGCCAACAAACATTTGCATACTGTTATTGCTGCACCGCTGACTTCCACTTTAAAAAATTATCCCTCTAGGTTATCATGTGTTTTCAAAAGGAAAAAAGGCCAAATTGCAGTAGACCAACTTCGTGCATTAGACAAATCGAGATTTATCAAAAAAGCAGGAAAGCTAGATGATAACACCGCGCAGGAATTATTGGAATTGATCAGGGAATATTTTGAATGATAACCACGAATTCACGAATTGCGTTCAAATATTTTCTTTAAATCAACATTTCAATATAGTCCACCGTTTCAACGATGAGCGGCGAATCAACATACACATCTTCCCCTGCGGTAGACATTGCTGGTAAAGAAATTAAAAAAGTCACGAACAAAGACTGTGACCTTATTAAGTCGTAAAATAATCAATATGAGGTCAAAGACCTTAACCTCTTTTAGTCACCGGTCGCAGACCGGCGCCATATTCCAACATTTAGAGATCGGCATAATTCTCCACAACCTTTTTACCAGTTTACCACGAGGCGTTGGTTTGTACTATTTGTTTGTTTTCTAAATGTCACTCTTCTCTTCCAATCATTCTACTTCCCAATTTCCATTGCAGGTTCAATGAATCAAATGACTTTAACGCATCTGTTGAAAAATGCTGATGAGCGAGTTCTTTCAAATCAGGCTGACCGGCATTGATCCATGCGGTATACCAGAAAGAAGCAATGGCATAAATAGATTGTCGCATTCTTCTTTCTACCATATTGTCTAATTTATTATTGTAAGCAATGGTATAAGCCGATGAATATTGTTTGATGATTTTGCCATTTCGTTCTTCAAAAGCATATTTTTTATCTTCTCGGAATTGCTTGTTGAGTTCTCTTTCAAAAATTAACACACTGTCAGAGGCCTTGGCACTTTCCATAATTCGGTTCCATATGAAATCGCCGGGATTTGAGATGTAATCAGCCTTTCCTATCAAAAAATCGAATTGTTTTTCGGCAAGCAATTCGGGCACGCGACTTTCCCAGAAACCATGAATGCCTCTTTGATTGGTCAGTTGACCGTTGTGGTTGCTACTCGTATGCAATGGAACATGCGCATCACCTATGTAATGGCCAATTTCTGCACTGTTTTTCATGATGGCAGTAAAATCTTTTTTTGCAAAAGCGAAAGTGAGTCTATTCAGCATTACCTGAATATGCCAGGGAACGATGCCATGCGTCTTAAGCGAATCCTCAGAAAATTTTTCAACAGCATCTTTCCATTTTCGAGGTAAAACATCAAATGGATATTTGCCATAGCGGTCCATATCTATATAATGTCTGGGACCTTCTTCCGGAACTGCATAACGGCGTTTATCCGGGTCCGTTGCATGTTCTTCCAAAAATGAAATATTGGGTTTGTACAACAACATCATTTCCGGTGGCAAGAGAAAAACAGCATAATAATTTATTTTTCCATGGCCATAAAATCACCATGAATAACAATGGTTGTGTAAAATCAACAACAATAAAAAAAAGGAAATCTTTGTTTTCATCGGGAATAATTTGAAAACCAAAATTAATTCCCACCTGAAAGAAAAAAATAGGAAAACAAACGTGATTTCAGCAGAAAAAACGTTTCAATACAAAAGAAAAAAACAACTTGATTTTATTTTTCTTCTTCTACAATATCAGTAACGCCGCCACTTACCGCAAATTTCATGGTTTGCGAACTGCTGATATGGGTAATCGATTTGATTCTTGATTTTGGAATGATGTAAACATTACCTGCTACAGAATAAGCCATAGGCACATACACTGCAACATATTCTTTCAACCCAAATTCAGCCATATCTTCCTGCGTCACAAATCCTACTCTCCACACATCATTATCATCTACATTGGCCAATACATTGTAAGTAAACTTCTTTTTATCGCCGGCAAAAGCTTCAAAAAAATCTCTTGTTGTAGAATAAATATGCTTCAAACCAGGAAGCCTTTGCATCATCTTATCAAAGAATACTAGGATTTTATTTGAAATGAAAAAATAACTAAAATATCCTACGATGATGATAAAAAGTATGATGACTACAAAACCAAGTCCGTAATTTTTAACCTGCACAACGCCTTTGCTATCCGTGACCGTAAAAATCGGAATCAGATTATCAATTGATGTAACCACAGAAAATAATACGTAAAACGTAATTAACACGGGAGCCAGTACCAATAATCCTTGTAAAAAATATTGAAGCGCCTTTTTGTATTCAAATTTGTTTGTCATGGTGAAGATTTGTAAGGCAAAAGTAATGAATAGTTAGCAAGCCCCCTCAATCCCCCAAAGGGGGAAGTTGATTGCGTTTTGTTGTTTGTTGTTTGGTGATGATCATTTTTTGTGGTATTGACCTTATAAATGAATAATCTTTTAAAAAACTTTGATACCATTAAAAGTTTCCATAGTTTTGCGGCGCGAAAATGAACATGACCAACGATACCGCCAAAAGGATTTTTCAACAGGCCCATCTTTTATTCATGCAGTATGGATTGAAGAGTGTAAGTATGGATGATATCGCCGGTAAAATGGGTATAAGCAAAAAAACGATTTATCAGTTTTATGCTGATAAAGAAGCATTGGTAGCTCAAGTGGTAAGACAAATCACCTCAGATAACCAGTTGCAATGTGATAATGACATTTACAATTCTGAAAATGCCATCCATGAAATCATATTGGCTATGGATCAAATGTCGAAGCTGTTTGAGACCATGAACCCTTCTATTTTATTCGACCTTCAAAAATATTACCCTCAGGCATTCAAATTTTTCCAAGCGCATAAAAATGATTACGTGTACGGAAAAATCAAACAAAACATTACCAGAGGAATTAAAGAGGGTTTATACCGTTCTGATTTGAACTTAGAAATTGTGTCGCGATACAGAGTAGAATCAATTGTAATTGCTTTCAATCCTGAATTTCAATCTTTAGTAAAATCAAATTTGGTAAGCATTGCACAGGAATTGTCGACTTTCTTTCTATACGGCGTTGTAAATGAGAAAGGCTATAAACTAATCAATAAATACACAAAAAACAGATCTAAAAAATAAACATAAAATGTTCAAATTAAAACCAACAAGAGCTATTCTTTTTTTTGCTGCTCTATTTATTATCTCTGAAAATTGT
>CANHLV010000238.1 GCA_947461495.1 Chitinophagaceae bacterium | reverse complement strand
GTGATATAAGAAGTCCCTGCAGTTGTTCTTGATTTTGCATTAATCACACAAGAATCAAACAATGCGATAGCGCTACCAAAAATAAAATCAACATTTCCATCGATATAGCAATTCTTAAAGTAATTTCTGGGAGCACCTGATCCTTTCAGATAAACGGTATCCTGATTGGCCATAAATCTGCAATTCAGAAAAATAGAGCGGTCTGCATTTACGAGCAAAGCCACTGCTTGCGAACCATCACCATAGCTGTTTACAAAAGTGATGTTCACAGCAGAGAAGTCATTTGCATTAACAGAAAAAGACGCTGAGTTTTGTGTACCAACCGTATTCGTACATGAGGTCAGTTTTGAGGCATAATCATTATACGTAAGGACAACATGTGCCACATTTTCACCAACGAGTTTAATGAATGGCTTAGAAGAAGGAATCGTAATTTTTTCATTGTAGGTGCCATTTTTTATGTAAATCACATAAGGCGTTGTGCGACCAGCCGGCGATGCATTTACAGCCGCCTGAACTGAAGTGTAATTACCAGTTCCATCTTGGGCTACCACCAAATCGTATTGCGCCAATACAGTTTCTGAACAAAGGAGCGCGAATAAAATTGCAAATCCTAAAAAAATAGATTTATTCTTCGGTAATGTGATAGATGGAAACATAAAGAATCAAAATTTAAAATTCAAAATTTAAAAACGAATTCATTCACTACAATTCAATTGTGAAGTGAAGTAAAGAATTAAATCATTGCTTATTAAAAAGAAAAAGCACCCGTTTTATAGGATGCTTTTTTTGATAAATTAAAATCTTATTGCGGTGTTGTAGCATTTGCCTTTTGTGCTTTTCTTGTAGCATTATATTTTCGATACCCATCTTCCCCCATGATCTCTTTCATCTTTGCATTTTTTTCATCACTGATGATTTTCTTTGCTGCAGCTTTCTCTTCGTCTGTAAGTGATGTTTGTTTTTTCAACTCATTGCTTTTCTGATTAGCCGCATTAACAACTTCTTTACAAGAAGCTATTTGTGCATCCGTCAAACCGGCATCTTTGTATGCCTGCATTACATCAGCTTCATTTTTAGCTTTAAGTACAGCTTTCTCTTCTTTTGTCAACTCTTTTGTTTGTGCAGAATCTTTTGTTTGTGCAAACGAAATAGCAGATACCATTAAAGAAGCCATTAACATTACCAATATCTTTTTCATGTTTTTTATTTTTTATTTTTTAATAACCAATATTTTGTTTCAGATTATAATTAGCATCTATTGCAGGCTGTGGGAAAGGAAACAATTCCGACTTACCAGTTGTAAATCCCAATGCATAGCGTGATACCAATGTTGTGTTTACAGAGGTTGATACCCATGTGATTTTTGTTGTTCCTGGAGGTGTACTTGAATAACCTGGATAGTAGAATGAGTTACTCCACATTGCTGCCCCATCTGCAGTAGTTCCTGTAAAATAAAACATACTTGTTGGCAATATTGTTGAAATACAATAATCTGGGTATGGAGCCATATATGTTGGGTTAGTCATCTCCAATGACTGCGACATGTTCACCATATTATTTCTGTTCTCTGTAATAGCGGCATTCAACAAATTCCATCTGATCAAATCAAATTTTCTTACACCTTCACCACCCAATTCCAAAGAACGTTCTCTCACAATAACTTTAAAGAAATCTGTTTGTGAAAGTCCTGCAGCAATATCAGCTGTTGCATTTGGACTGGCAATTGGAACTCCAAAACCTCTTCTTCTTACTTGATTTAATGCTTGATAAGCAGATGCAGTTGGACCATTCAATTCATTCTCCGCTTCAGCATACATCAACAATACATCAGCATATCTGATAATTTGCCATTTTAAACTGAAATATTGAATCGCATTGGTAGGACCATAAGAAGGGCCAGAAATCCAATCTCTTCTAAATTTACCATCATTTAAAGCTGTACCACCAACACATGTTTTTGTGAGGCCATCAGCCTGAACATTATATGGAGCGATGGTTACATCTCTTCTCAAATCCATTGAATCAAATAGATAAAAATAAGTAGGCAAAACATTGATGCTCTTATTACCATATCCATTCACCTGTGGACCATTATAATATCCAAGTTTTGAATCTTGTACGCCAGTATTGCCATAAGCACTAGCTTGGAACATCAGTTCGCCATCTGGATCAACAACAGCATGTCCGCAAACCTGATCTTTCCATAAAGATTTATAATTAGGATTTAAATTATGCTGGCCTGATTGAATGATGTCATTACATTCATCTTTTGCAATTTGATAATATTGCTGATGGTTAGCGCCTCTTCTCATTACACCATCTTTTCTCAATGCATAACCGCCTCTGAAGAGTGCAATTCTAGCTCTTAATGCTTTCACCGTTCCTTTGGTGATTCTTTCATCAGCTTGATCGCCAATGGCAGCTAATTCATTTCTCCATGGAACGAGTTGTGCAGCAGTGGAAAGGTCATTCAGCAATATATCATACAAACTATCTCTGTCCATTTGTTTTGGAAATGGATCTTCAGTTGCTTGCAAACTAGCTTCGCTGAAATGTGCAGGTAAATCACCCCAAATTCTGATAGCCTCAAGATAATACTGCGCTCTCAAAGTAAGTGCTTCACCTAACATTCTTTTCATTTGAGCTTTTTCTTGCTCAGAACCATTACTATAAACTTCTGATTTTGGAATGTTAGCTATACAAATATTGGCATATTCAATTCCTTGAAACAATTGTTGAAAAGGACGATTCAACTGAGCATTACCTGGAGTTAATAAATATCGAGCCATATCTCTTCTGTCGTTATCACCACCACCTGATGGCCCCATGGTTTCGTCGTTATCTACAGTGTAATACAAACTCAATCTGATGCCATAGCCTTGGTCACCCATCAAACGGCTGTACACACCAGCTAATGCTTTTTTAGTATTTGGCACATCACTGAAAACCATTGTTGGCCCAAGCTCTGTTATAGGTTGTTGATCGAGGTACTTTTCACAGCTGGTAAATAATAAAATTATCCCCATCAATGCTACTGAAAATGCTGAATTTATTTTATTTGTCTTCATGTTATATTAAATGAAAAATGAAATAATTGTTGATTAAAATGTTGCGTTAATACCAAATATAAAGGTGCGACTTTTTGGATATGCAGAGTAGTCGAGATTTGGCGTCAACTGACTGCTTTTCACACTAACCTCTGGATCAAACCCTGAATAATTTGTAAATACATACAAATTGTTGACTGTTGCATAAAAGCGCAATTTTGACATCTTGTATTTCACTAAACTTTTAACCGGTAGTGTATACCCAACTGTAATATTATTGACTCTTAAAAAAGATCCATCTTCAATCGCCCATGAATGAGGATAGAAAGCACCAGAACCTTTTAGAGGAGACCATATTTTTGCATTTTGATTTAAGGCCTGCAATTGATCAGGTGCAATTCCATAAACTGTATTACCACTCACCCACTGTGCTGTTTGTCCATCAGGAGTAATTGTT
>CANHLV010000237.1 GCA_947461495.1 Chitinophagaceae bacterium | reverse complement strand
TGATGAAACGATTGTTGACAAAAATATACTGATCGCCTCTGGTCTTTTTTGCCGTTTCTGGTTTGCCTACAAAACCCATGATGTTTAAGTAATCAGTTTGTTCTTGTACACTTACCAATTTGGCATTGTAAGTATTGCCTAAAATCTGAACGATTCTTTGTTTCAGACTTCCTTTTTCCAAATGAAAAACTTCTTGCCCGTTGGATTGCATGGAGAAGAAAATATCCGGAAAAGCCATCGCCACTCTGATGAACTCGTCAACAATATGACGCAGTTCGGCGGTATTGCTTTTTAGGAAATTTCTTCTTGCAGGAACATTGAAGAAAAGATTCTTCATAGCAATGCTTGTGCCTTTATTAACCGCTACCGGCTCCTGCAATTTCACCCTACTGTTTTCTATTTCGATATAAGTGCCGGAAGCGTCTTCTTCTCTTTTGGTTTTGAGTTCCACCTGAGCCACCGCCGCAATACTTGCCAAAGCTTCCCCTCTGAAACCCATGGTTTTTATCCTGAAAAGGTCGTCGATATTGGTAATTTTGGAGGTAGCATGACGTTCAAAGGCCATACGGGCATCGGATTCGCTCATGCCTTTGCCGTTGTCGATAACTTGCACCAGCGCCTTGCCAGCATCGTTAACAAGTAAACGAATTTCGTCTGCTCCCGCATCTACTGCATTTTCTAATAATTCCTTTACAGCACTGCCCGGACGCTGAATCACCTCACCCGCTGCAATCTGATTGGCTATGTTATCCGGTAATAAATGAATGATATCTGTCAAAATCAATGTAATTTGTAGCGCAAAAATAACTAATCCTTTTCACTAATAATTTTATTGCTTTTATGCGCTATTTTCTTGTTGTTTTTCTGTGCTTTTCTACGGGTATTTCCCTTGGTCAGCAAAATAATAGTACTGCGGCAAAAAAATGGGCCGACAGTGTTTACAATACTTTATCGAACGATGAACGCATTGGACAATTGGTTGTAGCCCGCTTGTCGACCATCGACATGAAAACAAGAAAAATAACCTTCCTAAATGATTCCGTTGCGGAATATGTGAAAAGATACAATATCGGAGGTGTTTGTTTGTTTCAGGGCAGTCCACAATTACAAGCAGGAATGGTCAATAACCTGAAACGTATTGCCAAAACGCCAATTCTTTTTTCTATTGATGGCGAATGGGGAGTGGGTATGAGAATTTTCGATAGCGTTTTGCCTTTACCCCGACAAATGATGTTGGGTGCAATGAGCGATTCTTCGATTGTATATCAATATGGAAAAGTGGTCGCCGAACAATGTAAGCGATTGGGCATTCAAATGAATTATGCGCCTGATGTGGATGTAAACAACAATCCTAATAATCCCGTTATTAACGACAGAAGTTTTGGAGAAGATAAATATAAAGTTGCGGCTTTTGGTATCCAATACATGAAAGGCATGCAGGACAATGGTGTGATGGCTTGTGCCAAACATTTTCCAGGTCATGGTGATGTGGCAGTGGATTCTCATCTCGATTTACCTGTGATCAATAAATCCATGGGCCAGCTTGATTCTACAGAGCTCTACCCTTTCAAAAAAATATTTGAACAAGGCGTCAGTTGTGTGATGAATGCGCATCTTTTCATTCCGGCGATAGACACAAATATGAATCGACCAACTTCATTATCAAAAAAAAATATTGAAGGATTATTGAGAAAAGATTTGGGCTATCAGGGATTGGCCATTACCGATGGATTGGAAATGCAAGGTGTAAGAAAATTCTTTCCCAATGGCGAAGCATCAGTTGAATCGATAATCGCCGGCAATGATTTGCTTTGCATTCCCGACAGTATACCGCTAGTGATTTCAAAAATAAAATCGGCGATAGATTCACAGCGTATAACCTGGACTGTTATTGAAGAGCATTGTAAGAAAGTATTGATGGCGAAATACAAATATGTGTTGCCATTCAATGATTCTGTTGCTTTTAACAATTTGACTTCCGATTTGAATAAATCAGTTTTGGTCATGCGTGAAAAAGTGGCTAAAAATGCCATTACTTTATTGGCCAAAGAAGATCAAGAGTTTTTTCCTTTGAAAAAAGATGAACATAAAGTGGTGTATGTTTCAGTTGGCATCAATACTTCAAATGCCATGGCAAGAAGATTGCAAAAAGATTACAATGTTGATGTTATCAATTTTGACTTTAGTAAGAAAAATGCAGACTCGGTGAACATGTTGATTGATTCCATTGCCAAGAATTACCAAAGAGTGATTATCGGTATTCATCAAATCAACCGCGCTCCCGCCAATAATTTCGGTATCAGTGCCGATGCGGTTTCATTCATCAATTTTTTACAACAAAGGACAAAAGCGATTACCATTTTATTTGGCAATGCTTATGCTGCAAAGAACTGGTGTTTTGCAAAGAATCTGGTTGTGGCATATGAAGATGACAGTACCGTTCAATACAATGCCATTGATATGCTTCAAGGAAAATTTCCTTACAAAGGAACCTTACCGGTAAGTGTATGCGAAAACTTTAAGTTTGGATTTGGATTGACTGCTTTTACAAATATCTTACCGATAACAAAACCAGAAGATGTTGGTTTAAGCACCGAAAAGCTACAAACAATAGATTCCATTGTCAACGACGGTATCGAACGTAAAGCCATGCCTGGCTGTATGGTGCTCGTGGCTAAAGATGGCAAATTAGTTTTTCAAAAAGGTTATGGATATTATACTTACGAGCATAATGAACCTGTAACTAATTCTTCAGTTTATGATTTGGCCTCTATTACAAAAATCCTTTCAACCAGTTTGGGCGTGATGAAATTATACGACGAAGGCAAAATCGATTTAAAAAAAAAGTTAAGTGAGTACCTGCCTTCTGTTAAAAGAACCGACAAAGCGAATATTACTATTGAGCAACTATTACTTCATGAAGGCGGATTAAAACCTTTCATTCCTTTTTATAAAGAAACTTTGGATAGCAATCAAATGCCTTCCGACAAATACTACCACACATTCAATAAAGATTGTTTTGATTCCAGAGTAGCGGGTGGACTGATGATCAGATGCGACGCCGTTGACACTTTCTACAAAAGAATATTGGAAAGTCCACGTACTAACGAAGGCGCATACGTGTACAGCGACAATGATTTTATTTTTTTAGGTAAAATCATCGAACAAATCAGCGGCTTACCGTTAAATGATTATGTAAAAAAAAACTTTTACCTACCCATGGGTTTAGCTTCTATGGGATACAAACCATTGGATAAAATCAGTTACAGCAGAATTGTTCCATCAACAAACGAAATTGGCTTTAGAAATCAAGAGTTACGTGGCTATGTACACGACCAAGGTGCTGCCATTATGGGTGGCGTTGCAGGACATGCGGGATTGTTTGGAGATGCATATGATATGGCATGTTTGATGCAAATGTTACTAAATGGAGGAGAATGGAATGGCCATCAAATCATCAAAAAAGAAACTATCAATTTGTTTACCGGCTATCACAGTGCAGTCAGCAGAAGAGGGTATGGATT
>CANHLV010000236.1 GCA_947461495.1 Chitinophagaceae bacterium | reverse complement strand
GCCATTTTCTTATTCCTTATTTTTACTTTCTTATTAATTATTTTCTCCGTCACAAAGGCTTTTTTATTTCCGAAATGAAAACTTCCCCCTTTGGGGGACTGAGGGGGCTACGAATTTTTTTACCGCTGAGAAGAGAGGTTTTAGAGTTTTCGCGGAGATTAGTATAAAGGATTAAGCAATTGCACATAGATAATTGCCATTTTCTTATTCCTTATTTTTACTTTCTTATTAATTATTTTCTCCATCACAAAGGCTTTTTTATTTCCGAAATGAAAACTTCCCCCATTGGTGGACTGAGGGGGCTTCTACTCAAACTCCTTCGGCTTATGATGTTCATAATCTTCATCATATCGTACAAAGAATCTCATATAAATAACCCGGCTCAGTCTCATCATCCATGGTTGCAAAACGATTAAAGCAATTGTATTTGTAATCAACCAGTAAAATATTCTATTGTCTTCTGTTGAAATACCAATCAGCACCCACCAAGCAACGAATGTAGAGGTTGAAATGGCAACTGCCAGTGCATAACTTACATAACCTGTTCCATACCAGAATCCTGGTTCCATATCATATTTTTGATTGCAAATCGGGCAGTTGTCGTACATATCAAAAATATGTTTGAGAGATAAACTGCTGTACGGATTGGCATCTTTATACATTTTGCCTTTTCTGCATCTGGGGCAACGCATTTTGAAAATACTGAGGTAATAATTTGGCTTTTTTGACATAAGGTAAAAGTATATTGAAAGATTTTTTATTTATGTGATAAAAGTTACAGAAACCAATTCATTATATTTTTTTTCTTTCGCCAATTTGTTGTCTCCACATGGCGTAATACAAACCTTTTTCATCGATTAATTGTTGGTGACTACCTGTTTCAACTACATCGCCTTTTTCTAGCACGTAGATTCTGTCGGCATGCATGATGGTACTTAATCGATGTGCGATTAAAACAGTTATCTGATCTTTTGCTTTTGAAATATCTCTGATGGTATTGGTGATTTCTTCTTCTGTTAATGAATCCAATGCTGATGTAGCTTCATCAAAAATAAGTACTCTTGGTTTGCGTAATAATGCTCTTGCGATAGATATTCTTTGTTTTTCGCCTCCACTTAATTTTAACCCGCCTTCACCAATCATGGTATCCAATCCTTTCTCCGCGCGGTCAAGTAAATTGGTACAGGCTGCTTTTTGTAAGGCATCATTCAAATCAGCATCAGTAGCTGTGGGGTTTACAAACATCAGATTTTCCTTGATGGTGCCACTGAACAAGTTGGTGTCTTGCGTTACGAAACCTATTTGATTTCTGAGATCATCAAAATGTATTTCAGTTTCATCAAGATTGTTGTATAATATTTTCCCTTCCTGAGGTCGATATAATCCAACCAACAATTTCATTAAAGTTGATTTACCGCTTCCACTCGGTCCAACAAATGCGATAGTTTCTCCAAGTGTTACATCAAAGCTGATGCCATCTATTGCTTTATGAGTTGCAGACTGGTGTTTAAAGGCAACATCTCTGAATGAAAGATTTTCTACTGTACCTAATTTTTTAGGATTTAAAGGCTCTTGTTCGGGTGCTTTTTTCATAAGCTTATCAAAATTGCTTAATGATGCTTCTGCTTCACGATAGGATAACAAGATGTTGCCAATTTCCTGTAAAGGACCAAATACAAAGAATGAAAATATCTGCATGGTTACCAGTTGTCCGGCATCCATCTCATGACGAAAGATTAACCACATCAAAATAAATAAAATGACCTGTCGTAAAGTATTGACCAATGTGCCCTGTACAAAACTGATGCTTCTAACTCTTTTTACTTTTTTTAATTCAAGTCCAAGAATTTTATAGGTGTTTTTATTCAATCGGTTCACTTCCTGTGAAGTGAGTCCAAGACTTTTCACTAGTTCGATATTTCTTAAAGATTCTGTTGTGGAGCCGGCTAGAGCAGTAGTTTCGCTTACAATATTCTTTTGAATCTGCTTTATTTTTTTACTCAATTTATTGGTAATGACTGTTAGAACACCAATGCCTATCAGATAAGCAACCGGAATCCGCCAATTGATAAATAAAGCGGCATAAACAAATACAAACACAATTCCGATGATGATGCCAAAAAGTATATTGATGAAATTAATCATGAATTTTTCGACATCCGTTCTGACCTTTGTAAGGATAGACAATGTTTCACCGCTGCGTTGGTCTTCAAATTCCTGATAAGGTAGTTTCATAGCATGTTGCAAACCATCAGTAAAAACTTTAGCCCCGAATTTTTGAATGATTAGGTTTAAAAAATAATCCTGAAATGCTTTGGCGATTCTACTTACCATTGCAACTGAAATGGAAAACAATAAAATGTAAAAAACGCCTAGTTGTAAATAGGGTTTGTTGTTACGAAGTGTATGTTCATAACTCCAGAAAAAATTATTTTCAGAGAAAGCTGTTGAATTGGCTTTGTAATCACCGGCAAGGTTTACAAGTTTGCCCAGTAAAATCGGATCAATCAAAGAGAAGCCGATGTTTATAGCAGCCATCAGTAATGTAAATCCAACCAGCCATTTATGAGGTTTGAGATAATGCAGTAGTATTTTCATTCCAGGGTTTTTTAATTCAATAATGCTGCAATTTCGGTTAAATTCAGGTGAATTCATTTGAATTGTAAAAAGGAATTCTTGTTTGTATCAATTTTAACTGTAAAATTTAAGTTTACTATAAAATCATCCACCCCAATGTTCTCTGTCTAAACTTCTGTAATGAATCGCTTCAGCCAGGTGTTCAGTTTTAATATTATTGCTGTTGTCCAAGTCTGCAATAGTTCGGCTGACTTTTATAATTCTATCGTATGCTCTTGCAGATAAGTTCAGTTTTTCCATTGCAGACTTGAGCATTTTTTTTGAATTTTCGTCTATGAAGCAAATTTCCTTCAGCATTTTACTGCTCATTTGAGCATTTGCATATACAGCATCACGAATACTAAATCTTTCAGCTTGTATTTCCCTAGCTTTAATTACTCTTGATCGAATGGATTCACTTTTTTCGGCAGCTTGTACCATCGATAGTTCATCAAATGCCACAGGGGTTACTTCAACATGCAAGTCAATTCTGTCAAGCAAGGGTCCGGAGACTTTATTTAAATATTTTTGAACCATACCGGGAGGGCAGGAGCATTCTTTTTCGGGGTGGTTGAAATATCCGCACGGGCATGGGTTCATACTGGCGATGAGCATAAAGCTGGCAGGAAAATCTAATGCAATTCTAGCACGTGAGATGGTTACTTTTCTTTCTTCCATGGGCTGGCGCATGACTTCTAGCACGGTCCTTTTAAATTCAGGAAGTTCATCAAGAAATAACACGCCATTATGTGCAAGAGAAATTTCTCCAGGCTGCGGATTGCCACCCCCACCGACAAGTGCGGCATCAGAAATCGAGTGATGTGGGCTACGAAATGGTCTTTTACTGACAATAGTTGCATGTTCTGGCATCTTACCGGCAACGCTGTGAATTTTTGTTGTTTCCAAAGCTTCATTCAGACTTAAGGGAGGTAATATTGTCGGCAATCGCTTTG
>CANHLV010000235.1 GCA_947461495.1 Chitinophagaceae bacterium | reverse complement strand
TATAGATGCCAACTTGAAGAAAACGGCCAGATCGCATCGGGCGTTACTTGTGATAAACTTAGAAACACTTATGGCACAACAACCGTCAATCCCAATGCATATTTTCAAAGGTCCTTACTAAATTTCACAAATGGATTCAAATCAGATATGCTTTTCGTTCAAGGATTAAACGACTCTCCCATTCAACTTTACTCATGGCCAACATTTAAACAGGACGTGTTGAATTGTACAAATTGTCAAGGCACACAGTTTGTTGAAGTGCCCGGAGGAGAACACCCTTCATTGTTTACTAGTCCTGTTGCAAAAACAGAATTCAATAATTTTATTAATAGTAGATGATAAACTTTAGGCGCGATAAGGATTACGGGTTGAACAAAATGGTTTGTTTGAGGTTAAGGTATGTTTCTACAAATCGTAGTGTTTCTCACTATTTTGAGGGATAGAAGATTTGATTTCCTATTGTTATCCAATCAAGCTTTACATTATGAAGAAATTATTTAGAAATACAGGGCTTTTATTATTACCCTTTATATTAATGATTGTAATTAACGAATCAGTAAAAAGTATCAGTAATACTAAGTCTTATCACATTGGCGGAATTAAAACTATTAATTCGTTTGAAAAAATAAAAAATAAATGTACCTGGATTTGCCATAACAACACCAGATATTGCAAAACAAATCATGTAAAATTTAATCATAAATATTTTTCGAAAACAGACCCTCTTTATTTTGGACTCATTAATTGCCTTGATGCTAGAGATAGTTATGCGCTTATGAATGTGTTTTTTCTGGTTGTATTCGTTCCTTTTTTGATCTGGTATTTTTTAATAAAGTCAATGAACATTCAAGACCAAATTGTTGAAATCAAAAAAAATAAATCATGGAAATCATAAATCACATTTATGTCTATTGTACAGATTTTATTATTAATCTGGCAAACATTTTCAACTTATCTTACTACGAAGTGAATTTTTTTATTTTCCTACTTCTATATCCTTTTTTGTTGTTGGCATCAATTGGTATTTTCTTGATTCAGAAAAGAAGATTACAAGGATTAAAAAGAAAAAGTTGATGTAAAAGAGATTGATTCGGGTCTTTTTTTGATTATCTTTAATTTATGACTAAACTTGAGTATATAATTTCCGATCTCTCATCCATGAAAGAGGAATTAGCTAAAAGATTTGGAGTCTCTGCACTTGGATTATTTGGTTCAATAACTCGTGAAGACTTTACCGATAAAAGTGATATTGATATACTGGTAGATTTTTCCAGGCCAATAGGAATGGAGTTTTTCACTCTCGCAGACGTATTAGAATCAAGATTAAAAAGAAAAGTTGATTTAATAACTCGCGATGGAATTAAGCCTCGTTATTTTGAAGCTATTAAAGAAGATCTAATCTATGTCTAAACGAACTCCAGATTTGCTTATTCAGGATATTATTGAATCTGCTCAAAAGATTCTCGATTATACTATTGGACTAACCTATGATGAATTTAAAGCTGATAGCATGAGAGTTGACGCCGTCATTCGTAATTTTGAAATCATTGGCGAAGCTGCCAATAGATTTCCCGACCAAATAAAAGATGAATTACCAAATATAGACTGGCACAAAATTCGTGGTTTTTGAAATTGAGTTGCACATGACTACATGGGAATAAATTATTTTATTGTTTGGCAAATCCGAGAAGAGTTTCTCCCTGAATTAATAAATATTTTGGGGTGTCTTTAATGACTCTTCATTATTAAAGCGTACAACCCATAAAGGATTGTTTCTGTCGTTCAATAAAGCTATAACTCACCATTAAATCACAAATTAATAATGTGGTTATTTAGTATCGTTGTTTTATTTATCGTTTTTGTTCTCATTCTAAGAGGAATAAAAGATAAAAAATTATTAGATACAGTTACGAAAACTTATAGAGGAACAAGAACAGAAAGAGATTTGGTATTATCTCTTTTAAAAAATGGGATACCCGCAGAAACTATTTTTCATGATTTATATTTAAAAAAACCAAGCGGGAATTTTTCTCAAATTGATTTAGTAGTTGCAACAAATATTGGTATTCTTGTTTTTGAAGTGAAAGAATACAGCGGCTGGATTTTTGGAACAGGTCAAAATAAAAATTGGACACAAGTAATGGCCTATGGAAAAAGAAAATACAAGTTGTACAATCCAATTAAACAAAATAGTCAACATGTTATCGATTTAAAAAATCACTTGAAACAATTTGAAACAATTCCTTTTTATTCGATTGTTGTGTTTTATGGTAATTGTGTTTTAAAAGATATTAATTTGATTCCCGAAGGAACTTATCTTGTAAAATCAACCCGCGTTTTGGATGTTACCAATCAAATAATTTCCAAAAATAAACTTGCATCATATGCCGATAAGAAAGAAGTAGTAGAAGCTTTACAGGCAGCAGTAAAAAATGGAGAAGATTATGAAACTAGAAAGAAACACTTTAATTACGTCAGGGATATTATAGATAAGGATTTAAAATTCCAATAATTTAATGCTTCAAATTTCTGCTTTTGTTATTTTTCAACAATGGTATGCTTGTGGATGAATCTTATTAAATTTAGTACATGACAATAAAAGTTGAAATATTAAATCCTAAGGCCAAAAAAATTCTTAATGATCTGGCAGATTTAAATCTTATTTCTATTAGTGAAGTGAAAGAAGATAAATTTATGGAAGTTGTAAAACGAATCAGGTCCAAAGCAAAAGAAAACAAGCTTCCTTTATCTGAAATAACCAAAGAAGTTGAAAAAACAAAGAATATTGATATTTACTCATGAACCCCAGACCACTCCGACAAAGACTGTTATTTTATCTTCTTCTGGCTCTATTGTGCTGTATAGTTCCGGTTGTTATGACAATAATAATCATTTCTGCAACTGGTGACAGAGAGATCGGAATGTCAATCGCAGTAATTCCTTCTGTTGTGGCTGTGCATGTCATCTTCTCCAGGCTTTTCCTGCAAACAAAACGCTTGATTAAGTTTGTAGTTCCTGTTCTCACGTCATTCGTAGCCATTGTTGTTCTGAAATATATTTTACCTTTAAAAATAATACACCATCTGTTTGACATGTATGGATTCTGGGATATTGTGGTTACACATTTGTTATTATCCGTTTTGATTTGGGAAATTGCCTATCGGATTATTATGCGATTTTTAAAAATAATTTAGTGCCATTTATTTTATTGTAATCGATAAATTATCTTGATTATGAAACAACTTTTATTATAAATATCTTTCAATAACATTGAAAAGAAAACTCACATACTTCTCTATATCAGTTTTACTGGCAATGATCTTATACATCTGCCTCCGTTTCTCTTTTGGAATTTTTACCCCTTACAATTATTTTACCGCTTCTGCAGACATAAAAAAAGGCAAAGTTCAAATCATCGAATACGGAGAAATGATGTTGAACTTTGATAAAGAACAACAGCTTGCAAAATCTTATGGTTTTTCGTTTAAGCCTATTGGTTGTATGGTAAGTAGTGATGAAATAAACGGCATTAAATATTACAACAGAAAAATAATTTCACATCTGGAGAGTA
>CANHLV010000234.1 GCA_947461495.1 Chitinophagaceae bacterium | reverse complement strand
ATATATTTGCCAAAGCTTTATTTTCCATTTATTAACCAAAAAATTTAATAACCTATGATTGTTCCAAATCAATCAGAAGAAAACAATGTAGGCTATCAGAGTGCTGATGGTCAAACTGTTAAAATCAACTTGCACAATCTTAAAAAAGCTGCGCTTGTTTTAAGAGCCATGAATCATAAACTACGCCAGCAAATTTTGGCTTTAATTGATTCAGAAAAGAAAATCACCGTAACAGAAATTTATGTGAGATTACGATTAGAGCAATCTGTAGCTTCACAACATTTGGCCATTTTAAGAAGAGCCGGAATAGTTGTAACGCAACGTGATGGTAAGTTCATTTATTACACTGTTAATCACAAAAGAATTGTAGAGATGGATAAATTTTGTACAGACCTTGTAGGATAGTATATGTTTCATCTAATTCATTAAAGCGGTTGTATTCACAGCCGCTTTTTTTATCTTTGCGGCACAAACTTATCATCATGTTTATAAAACAATTTTACACAAACTGCCTTAGTGAAGCAGCTTACTATATAGAAAGCGAAGGGCAAGTAGCTATTATCGACCCATTGAGAGATATCGACGCTTATCTTGAATTGGCTAATGAAAGAAATGCCAAGATTAAATATATTTTCGAAACACATTTTCATGCAGATTTTGTTAGCGGACATATAGATTTGAGCAAACAAACCGGAGCACCGATTATTTACGGCCCCAATGCCAAACCTAAATACGAAATCTATAGCGCGAAAGACGGGGAAACATTACCTCTCGGTAAAATCAGTATAGAAGTTATCCATACGCCAGGACACACGCTAGAAAGCAGTTGTTATTTACTTAAAGACGAAAATAACAAACCACACGCCATCTTCACAGGAGACACACTTTTTGTAGGTGATGTTGGTCGCCCAGATTTAAGCAGTGGCAATATGAGCACTGAGGATTTAGCTGCCATTATGTATGAAACCATACAAACAAAGATTCTTCCATTACAAGATGATATTTTGGTTTATCCAGCACATGGGCCGGGAAGCAGTTGTGGTAAAAATTTAGGCCCTAACACACACAGCACTATCGGTGAACAAAAGCAAACAAACTACGCTTTAAAGCCTCAATCAAAAGAAGAATTCGTAAAAGCTGTAACCACAGGTTTGCAAATTGCTCCGGTATATTTTGCCATTAATGCAAAAATCAACCAGCAGGGTTATGAAGAAGTGAAAAAAGTTGCCCAACAAGGAACCCAACAGTTAAGCATAGACGAATTCAAAAATACAGTATCAGAAGGTGCGATTATTTTAGACACCAGAAATGCTACAATATTTACTCAAGGATTTATTCCGGGTTCTATATCAATAGGACTTGAAGGCAGATTTGCAGAATGGGCAGGGATGATATTACCATTTGACCAAAAAATGGTATTGGTAACAGAAGCCGGAAAAGAAGAAGAAACCGTTATCCGATTGTCAAGAGTAGGTTTTGAAAACATGCAAGGATGTTTGAAAGGCGGATTTGAAGCCTGGCAAAATGATGGCGAAAAAATAGATCTGATCATTGATATAGAAGCCGATGAATTGATGATGGATCTTCCTCATGATCCCAACCTGCTTGTTGTAGACGTAAGAAAAGAAACAGAATTTGGCGAAGGTCATCTTGAAGACGCCATGAATCTGCCTTTGAGTGAAATGACTAACATTGTTGAACTCGCACAATTTGAAGAAACACAGAATTTATACATCCACTGTGCTGGCGGTTACAGAAGTGTGATTGCGGCATCATTACTTAAACGCCAGGGCGTCAACAATCTCAGAAATGTTTTGGGAGGATGGAACACTATCAAACAACAGGAAAAAGTAAAAATCGTAAAAGAAGCAAATGTGCTGAATTGATTTTAGTAAAAATATTTCTATTTATCGAGGTGGATTTTTATCAATCCACCTTTTTTCATATTCATCCTGATAGCTCCATTTCCATCTGCGATGGCTCCACAGATAATTATCCGGATTTTTTCGAATCGTGTCTTCCAACACATCTCTGTATAAAAGGGTAAGCTCTCCTTCTTTCAAATTCGCTCCATTTTCAACGAGCACCTCAGCATCGAATTTATATTTCCCTCTTTTTATTTTTATCAATCTGATAAATACAACAGCGGTATTGTTTTTTATGGCTGCTTTATCCGGACCCATTACAAATGGTGCAGGTCTGTTGAAAAAATTTAACCAATATGCATTTGAAGGCACACCGGGATTTTGATCTGCAGCCAGACCAATAGCATATTGTTTATTGAGCAATTGATGCATTTTATTTTTAAATTCCTGAACCGAAACCAATACAGTTCCTGTTTTACTTCGCATATTATAAAAAATCTTATCAATGGCTTTGTTGTTGATTTTCATATACACACCAATAAAAGGTATTGGCATTTTATCAGCTACAATCCAATTGGCTAACTCCCAGTTAAATTGATGGCCTGCATGAAACTGAACTGATTTTCCTTGATGTGCAAGGGCAACAGCTTCATCAAGGTTGATATCTACCATTTTCGCAAATGCCTTTTTAGATATACTCAACATTTTAATGGTTTCTATAAAGGTGTCCGTAAAGTTTTTATAAAATCTTTTAGCGATTGATTTTTTTTCAGCTGCAGATTTATTTGGAAATGCAATATCTAAATTCGACATAACTATTTCTTTTCTGTAACCTATTATATAATAAACGACAAAGTATGCAAAATCACTTATGCCATATAAGATGAACATGGGAAAGAGAGAGATCAAATAAAGCAAACCATAAACGATATAATACATAGTAAATCTAATTTCCAATCATTGATTATAAAATTGTGTTTTGTAACAAACTTTCCCGATTCGGATAATCAGTGTTGTAATGCAGCCCTCTGCTTTCTTTTCTTAATTCAGCGCTTTTAACGATGAGATACGCAACGGTAATCATATTTCTCAACTCACACAGCTGAGGCGAAACTGTTGTTTTTTCATATAACAATTCTGTTTCACTGTGTAACAAATCCAACCTTCTGTTAGCGCGTTGTAATCTTTCGTTGTTTCTTACAATTCCAACATAATCACTCATCAATAATTTCAATTCTTTCAAGCTCTGTGTTATTAAAATCATCTCTTTGGGATCATTTGTCCCTGCTGCATTCCAATCGGGTATTTCTTTTTTCAATTCAACATTTTCAATTTGCTGAGATGCCGCAACAAAACTTCTGTGTGCAAAAACCATTGCTTCCAAGAGTGAGTTGCTGGCCAAGCGATTGGCTCCATGCAAGCCTGTACTGGCACATTCCCCGGAGGCAAATAGATTCTTTATGGAAGTCCTACCCCACTCGTCTGTCTTTACACCACCGCAACTGTAATGAGCTGCAGGCGCAACTGGAATCATGTCTTTTGAAACGTCTATGCCAATGCTCAAACATTTAGAATAAATATTGGGAAAATGATTTTTAAAATCATCGAGGTTCATATGGCGACAATCAAGATACACAAACTCTGTTCCGTTTATCTTCATTTCATTGTCTATGGCTCTGGCTACAATATCTCTGGGTGCCAGATCTT
>CANHLV010000233.1 GCA_947461495.1 Chitinophagaceae bacterium | reverse complement strand
TTGTCTTCAATAATGTTTTGGGATTCAATTTCAACCAACTCGTAAGTATCTTTAACAACCTTGCCATTTTTTATGGTAAGATTTAATTTACCTACGAAAGAACCGAATGCACCAGGTTCTACTACTTTTGAATATTTGCAAACAATAGGTTTTCTAACTCTTTCATGCGTATCTCCGCCTAATATATAATCGACACCTTTGCATTCCGGTAAGTTTGCCAAATTAATCTGTTGAGACAACCCTAGATGTGCAATCACAATTACATAAGCACAATGCTCCTGATTTTTTAATACATCCACATAATGAGATAAGTTTTCTTCAGGCTTAGTATAAATAATGCCTTTGCTATAATTGGGTGACTGTCTTATTGGAACTAACGGATCTGTATAGCCGATAAATCCAATTTTCACTCCTTTTACATTCCATATATGATAAGGTTGAAAAATGAATTCTCCTTTTTTTCCTTCACCTAAATCATGGTACATATTTGCGCAAATCTTCGGCGCATTCAATGACCCAAGCAAATGCTGCATGGCAGCTTTATAATAAATAACTTCCCAATTTCCTGGTAAGTATAAGTCGTAATTCAATTCATTTAGAATAGGCACTAATGCGTCACCTGTTGTTTTCACTGATAACTCACTTCCCTGAAACATGTCTCCGGTATCTAAAATAAATGTGTGTGGATTATTTCTTTTCTCCTGTGAAAAATAGGTTGCCAAATGGGCATACCCACCGGTTTTACGAAAAACAGCTCTATCATTTTCCCAAAATAATTCATCATGTGGATGAATCTGGCAGTGCACATCAGTGGTTTGTAAAATTGAAATAACAAATGACTTGCCGGCTTCATCAATCTCATCATCATTAGAAAATTTTTCAGCAGCAGCAACCATAGGAGCAGCAGAAATCAATGCCGCACTTGCACTAAATGCACCAAGTTTTTTTATAAAGTTTCGTCTGTTGTTTTCCATGGCAATTTTATTTTGTGCAAATTATTTAGATGAGATTTTAGTTTTGTCTTTTGCATCTTTATCAGCCTGTTCCTTTTTTTTCTGTGCTGAAGAGATAGGTTTGAAAGGTCCAAATTTGTGTTGATTGGCTGTAAAAGAATCTGCATAAGGTCCAAAAGGATGATCAATTGGTTTCTTGGAAATATCTGGCCAATCCTTTGGAACATTGATGTGAGGTCTGTTTTTGGAAACAACAAATGCAGCAACATCCCAAGCTTCTTCATCACTCAACATCGGGTTTTGATAATTCACGCCTTGAGGCATATTGTATTTTACATATTTAGCAAAATTGCTGATTCGATATAACCCAGCGCCATCATTAAAACTATGTTCGCCCCATAATGCGGGATATGTATATTCTGATTGATCGGCATTAAAAACACCTTGGCCATTTTCCTGATGACAACTTTGGCATTTGCTTATGTAAACAGATTTCCCAATTTCAGGATTGGCAGCTCTATCCAAAAAAGCCAAATCTTTAAACCCAGATCCTTCCGCTTTTTTCCCTTTTTCAACATTAGAGCCAAGGAAATTTATGTACGCCTCAATTGACTTCATTTCTTTACCATTTGTATCAAGCGCAATGCCATTTAAACTCCTTTGAAAACAATCGTTTACACGCTTGAATAAATTTTCAATTGCGCCGCTTCTTGCTCTAAACTTTGGATATAAAGAAGCAACAGAACCATAATTATTCCCCCACACTCTTGTGCCTGCATCCAAATGACAATTTTGACAATTCAACCCATTACTCATTTGTAACACAGATCCTTTGGGGCCTAAATATTTTGAAGTATGTGCAATCAACTCTTTGCCATAGGAGATAGATTCTTTCAATTTTATATCAGTAATAGTTTCTACATCTGGAGCTTTCCAATATACTGTTTCTGATGAATTAGCTGAAAGGGTTGAAGATGTTGAAGATGTTGTATTTTTTGAAACTTTATCTGGTTGATTGCTAAAATAAATGACAATAGGAACTGATACAATTCCTATAATCAAAACAATAATTATCAACAATAATTTATTAATAACAGCAATTAATTGTTCATTTTCATGCTCTTTATTTTGTGTATTTTCCATAATGAAACAATAAGATTAATGTGGCAATTTGTCTTTAATGACTCCGTAAATAAACGTGCCGAATATAGCAAATAGAAAAACAATAATCAATGCAAAAAATCCATACCCGATATTAACGACCATTGGGCCTGGGCAAGATCCACTTAGAGCCCAACCTAATCCAAAAATAATTCCGCCAAAAATATATCGGATAAATGATTTTTCTTTAGGATAAAACACAATTGGATTACCTTGGAAATCACGGATTTTAAACCGTTTGATTAAAGCAACGCCCAATACACCTAGTGTTACAGCGGTGCCTATTATTCCGTACATATGAAAAGATTGAAATCTAAACATTTCCTGAATTCTAAACCAGGAAACGGCCTCGGATTTCGTCATAACGATTCCAAAAACTATACCTAAAAAAAGAAATTTTAAAAGCTTCATCATTAAAAGATTAAAGGGAAAATAAAATGTGTCATTAATAAACCGCCAATAAAAAAACCAATAACTGCTATCAAAGATGGCATTTGTAAATCAGATAATCCACTGATTGCATGACCAGAAGTACATCCCCCAGCATATCGAGACCCGAATCCTACAAAAAAACCGCCAAAAGCAAGTATTAAAAAGCCTTTGATGGATAGAACGGCATTCCAACTAAATAATTCAACAGGCTGCAAAGTTGTTGGAGCTGCTATATGCAATTTGGATAAATCTTGTATGGTTGCTGTAGAAATTTCTACAGGTACATCATTTGATAAAAATTGTTTCGCAATAAAACCACCAATAATTGCGCCTAACAAAAACATGATGTTCCAAATCTGTGACTTCCAATTGAAATCGAAAAATTTAATTTTTTTTCCTACACCTGAAGCGGCACAGATGGTTCTCAAATTAGAAGAAAATCCAAATGATTGTCCGAAATAAATAAGAAAAAACATGATAGCGGAAATGACTATTCCAGAAAACCACCACGACCATGTTTGAGTAATAAAATCGTTCATTATAAATTATTTAATCTTGTTTTAGTTGAAATGAAATAATGGGTTTAAAAAGATGATTGATCAATTTTTCTGTAACACTTTTATGAAAGATACTTCCTTTTCCATGGGTACCAATACAAACAACATCCATATTATTCATTTGATTGAAATGTACAACACCCGTTTCAATCTGCTGGTCTTTAATGATATGGGCTTGATATTGTTCAATGTTGTTTAAAGCTGCGAACTTTGCCATATTCGTTCCAATATCCGCTTCTTTATTTAAAAAATCATCACTGGTAATTTGTAAAAAATGTAACTGTGCATTAAAACCTTTGATGAATTTATGTAGAAGATCTAATTGTTCTTTTTGAGGATTGCTGAAATCATGAACCATCAGCATGTTTTTGATTTGCAAATCTGAGCGATCACACATTAATGACAGTACGGGAATTTTTGACCGTCTCGCAATCATTTGTGTTTCAGATCCGGATAGTTTTTCTTTCAAGCCCCA
>CANHLV010000232.1 GCA_947461495.1 Chitinophagaceae bacterium | reverse complement strand
CTTTTTTAGTTCTTTGGATTTGGATTTGGATTGATATTTATTTATTGCTTATCAATCAACTTCTGATACAAAGATGCGACGATTATGTTTCCTGTCATAGAGCAAGTTTGCCCTTTATTTAAGGTGGAGTAATTACTGAGTGCTTCGTAGTTTGTCGATTGTTTTGGAACGTAATTCTACGTTGAGAAGGGTATGTTGTTCAAAAGGTTTAAATGTTCAATAGGTTCAAAAGGTTTGTTTTTTTCGAGAAGCTTATCCAGCCTATCTAGCCTATCTAGCCTATCTAGCTTATCCAGCTTATCTAACTTATCCAGCTTATCTAACTTATCCAGTTCATCTATTCAGTCTACTATTTCAAAAAAAGAACAATTTTAGTTCATTATATCATTTCAACCTTTTGAACTTTTTGAACCTCTGGAACCTTTTAAACAAATAACAAAAAAAACTCCCGCCGAAGCGGGAGCAAATTTTTAACCAGTTACTCTTTCGGTTTTTCAGGATTGGCTTTACTATATAGAGTAAAAAAGTATCCTGTTCTTGAGTTTTCCTTTTCTATTTGAAAAGGGGGTTGGTTTTAATTTTTTTTCTACAGGGTTTGGATCCCGTTGGTTTTTTTTACTTAACTGGATTAAAGTCAAGTATTGGATTGTTGGACATTTTTGGTTTTTCTGCTGATATTATTAGTAACAGCTTTTTGGATATTGGTTCTTTTTGGTTTTTCGTGGCTTCCCTTTTTATCAGTCTGCCGGATATTAGAAATTCTGGTTTTTTGCCATCATCGCTTTTTACAGCATAGGCTTGGGATTTTGGTTTTGGTTTTTTCTCGGATATTGAAAAGAACTTGGTTGTATTGGATTTTTGGATTTTCTTTTAGCGATTGTTTGTTTCTCAATTGCTGATACAAAGATGCAACGATTATGATTTATGACATAGAGCAAGATTGCTCTTTTTTAGGGTTGATGTAATTACCGGTTGGAGGCAATATTTCAAGTATTATCTACATAAATTAATGCGTGTTTTATCTTCGTAGTTTTACGATTTCAACAATTCAGGTAATTTAAAAAAGAAAAGTGCTGCATCTTGAAATGCAGCACTGTATTGAGTCTTATTAAATTTCAATAGTTACTTTGACTTTATTTCGAAAGACTCTGAATGATGTCATATTTAGTAATGATATGATAAACACCACTTTCATCCTTGCTTAATAAAGCACCGTTTTCTTTGTTGATATAACTACTTAATCGCTCAACTGGTGTTTCAAAACTTACTTCAGGATAAGGTTTTTCCAAAACCTCCAAAATTAAACTTGATTTGATTTCTGAATTGTTAAGCATTTTGTCAAACAATCCGCTTTCAGAAATGGCACCAATATTATTGCCATCCACAAATACAGGAATATTCTCTATTTCATATTTTTTCATCAATGCGATGGCTTCAAGTACGGTATGATCAGGGGTAAGTGTAATCAACTTCTGACTTTTTCTTGCACTAATAATATCTTTAAAAGTCTTTACATCAAGAAAACCTCGTTCGAGCATCCATTCATCATTATATATTTTACCAACATAGCGACTACCATGGTCGTGAAAGATACAAACAACTACATCGTCTTTTTTAAGTTGGTCTTTCAATTGAAAAACTCCCTGTAAGCAGCTGCCTGCACTGTAACCACAAAACATGCCTTCTTCTTTAGCAATTCTTCTCGCCATTACAGCGCCGTCTTTATCTGTAACTTTTGTGAACTCATCTATGTACTGCATGTCGTAATTCTGAGGTACAAAGTCTTCGCCGAAGCCTTCACTGATATAAGGATATACTTCATTCTGATCCAATTCTCCAGTTTCGAAATATTTTTTTAATAAAGAGCCATAACTATCAACAGCCCATACTTTAATATTGGGATTTTTCTCTTTTAAATATTTGCCTGTACCAATAATTGTTCCGCCTGTACCTGTTGCCACAATCAAGTGAGTAACTTTCCCTTCAGTTTGTTCCCAGATCTCAGGACCTGTTTGTTCGTAATGTGCTTGTCTGTTTGCCAGATTATCATATTGATTCACATACCATGAGTTAGGGACTTCAGTAGAGAGCCTTTTTGAAACAGAATAGTAGGAGCGTGGGTCTTCTGGTTCAACATTGGTTGGACAAACAATAACTTCTGCACCGACTGCTTTTAATATGTCAGCTTTTTCTTTTGATTGTTTATCTGTGGTTGTAAAAATACATTTGTATCCTTTAACGCATGCGGCTAAAGCCAAACCCATACCGGTGTTGCCGCTTGTTCCTTCAATTATGGTGCCTCCGGGTTTTATTTTGCCTTCTTTTTCAGCAACCTCAAGCATTTTCAGCGCCATTCTGTCTTTTATAGAATTACCGGGATTAAAATACTCCACTTTGGCGAGTACGGTACAAGGCAAGTCTTTGGTGATTTTGTTGAGTTTGATTAATGGAGTGTGACCTATTGTTTCAAGGATGTTGTTTAACCACATATGTTTTTTTAATTTTTTCAAAGGTAATAATTAGTTATTGCCTAATTTTTTTAGAAATAATCAAATGATTTTACATTTTTCATATTTATTATTAAATATCTTATTAAATTAGTAGAAATAATATTAATTTAGTGTTCAATTCTTAATTATTTATCTAATATCTTAAAATTTACTAGAAATGACAAAAAAGTTTGCCTGGGTTACTTTTTTAATAATTATCATCATCGTTTTTTTATCAGTAGCCTTTCCTCAAATTCCTAAAGAAATTAATTCTTCAAACATTAGTGCTGCTGATACAGCATGGATGCTGACTTCTACTGCACTAGTATTAATTATGACGCCGGGATTGGCCTTCTTTTATGGCGGCATGGTCAATAAGAAAAATGTTTTAAGTACAATGTTGCAAAGTTTTATTTGCATGGCTGTGATATCTGTCATATGGTTTTTCATAGGTTTTAGTTTGTCGTTTGGTGATTCTGTAAATGGAATTATTGGCAATCCAAAAACATTTTTTATGATGAGAAATGTTTTAGATGCCAAGCCATGGGAATTAGCGCCTACTATTCCTTTAATATTATTTGCATTCTTTCAACTTAAATTCGCCATCATAACACCTGCATTAATAACTGGAGCATTTGCAGAAAGAATCAAATTCAAATCTTACCTGCTATTCATCATTTTATTCTGTTTGTTTATTTATTGTCCGCTAGCTCATGCAACATGGCATCCTAATGGCATTTTGGCAAAATTGGGTGTACTTGATTTTGCCGGCGGAGTTGTTGTGCATATGAGTGCAGGCTGGGCAGCCCTGGCTGGTGCCATTTATTTGAAAAGCAGACACGAATCTGTACATAATCCTGCAAGAATTACCTATGTAATGTTGGGTACAGGATTATTGTGGTTTGGTTGGATTGGTTTTAATTCAGGATCTTCTTTCCATGCTGATACCATTGCAGCAATTGCATTAGGAAATACTTCTACTGCATCTGCTGCTGCCGCTTTTACATGGATTATTTTTGATTCTATTCGTGGCAGAAAACCTGGAGCTATGGGTGCCTGTATTGGCGCAGTGGTAGGATTAGTTGCAATAACACCTGG
>CANHLV010000231.1 GCA_947461495.1 Chitinophagaceae bacterium | reverse complement strand
GTAACAAACAACTGAAGCCGCTTCCTGAGTTGAACCAAAATCATGTATTTCACAGTGTGTTGAATTTCTTGGGCCTTCAAAGTCCTATATATGATGAGCAAATGAATATATTCAAATAAGTGAGGTAATAAAAAACTTGGTGGTTGAAAGTATTTCATTTTATCTAACCACGAATTCACGTATTGTTTCATAAGTAGGCATTAAATCCTCCTTTTATTTTGTAGATAATCTCTCTATTCATTGATGTAAACCACATTGTTGTGATTTTGGTTGCTGTGAACTTTGCTGAATTGAAAATAATGTTCAGCGAAAATGACAAAATCAAAAAAGATAACTGTAAAGGGAATTGCAATATCAATAATAAATCAGCAAAACACCGATTTTATCAGCTTGAATGATATGACTGGCAATTTCAACAATGGAAGCGGTCTAATAGAAAAATGGATTACAGCAAAAAACACACTCGAGTATCTTGCTATTTGGGAGAGCATCAATAATGTTGATTTTAATTACCCCGAATTCGGGGTAATTGAAAAAGCGTCTGGTGTTAACAGGTTTAGCATGTCTGTAGGTCAGTGGCTTCAAAGAACAAAAGCAATTGGGCTTATTGTAAATAAAGGAAGATATGGAGGAACATTTGCACACAAAGACATTGCTTTTCATTTTGCAATGTGGTTGAGCCCTGAATTTCAAATTTATTTGATTAAAGAATTTCAGCGACTTAAAGAAGAGGAAAGTAGTCGACAACATTTAGAATGGAATCTTCAAAGAATTCTATCAAAAATCAATTATTACATTCATACAGATGCTGTAAAACAAAATCTGATACCAAAAGAAATCACCAAATCTCAAGCTTCAGGAGTGTATGCTTCCGAAGCTGATATGTTGAATTTGGCATTGTTTGGAAAAACAGCTGCTCAATGGAGGAAGGAGGTGGGCAATCAAGAAGGTAATATCAGAGATTACGCAACATTGGAACAACTTGTGGTCCTAACAAACTTGGAGTCCTTGAATTCCGTTTTTATACAGCAAGGAATGACTCAAGAAGAAAGACTTATTAAATTGAATAAAATTGCGATTGTTCAAATAACCATTTTGCTGAGACATAAAGTTTCGGAAAGAATAATATAATCAAGACATCACTTTCTCTGCCAATTTTTGCAATCTTTCCACTTCCATTTCAAGCAACTTGATGTATTTTTCTTTGTAATCATCTCCGTGAAAATGCATGTTTTCGGCTTTGGCACCTATGCCTTGTACTAATTTGTTGTTCGAGATATTAAAAATCTGAGTAGCATCGAAATTCAGTATTTGAGACACATCAACTTCCAAAACACTCGCAATTTCATATATACGAGAAATCGTTAAATCAATCTCTCCTCTTTCAATTTTACTGTAATTGCTGAGACTCATTTTAAGATCGCCGGCTAATTGCTCGCGGGTAATGCTTTTGAGTTCTCTGAATTTTTTGATGTTGTCTCCAATGTTGTTCATGCCATAAAAGTAGTGAAATAATCATTTAAGTTGTAAAATACGCCTTTAAAAATTAAAATTATTTTTAAATATGTAGTTCATTTGTAATAGTAAAAAAATAAACATTTGAACTCTGTTTTTACAATATCTGCGGCTTATAAATGGCCAGACTCAAATAAAAAAGAAAAGACCAATAACTCAGAAATTGCTATTAAACATATAGCAAAAATGATTGGCAGCAGATTTAATAATAAAGACAAATCTTCTCAACTACAGATCAGCTACAAAAGGTTAAGAGCATCTGCCGGCAAGACCATGCTTGACAGTATTGTAAAAAGAATTGAAACTTCAAGTGTAATTATTATTGATATTTCTGAAAATAATGCAAATGTATTTTTAGAATTAGGTATTGCTATTGCACTAACAAGAAACAACAACAATATCTCTGTGTATATTATAAAAGAGAAGAAAGAAAATCAACCATTGCATACGAGTATACCAAGCGATTTACAAGGATATTTTATTTCTGAATACTCCGTAAATACAAAAGGTGAAGCAACTTTCCATGACAATAATTCTTTAAGAATGAGCATTGAAAGTGATGTGAAGGATTATTACAAATTGATTTTATTAGGAGAACAAAAAATTGATGAGATAAATACACATTAATTAATAATAAAAACAGTTATGAAAATTCAATTTAAACTTATTGGTATTATTTTTTTATTTTTCTCAGCATTAATGTCTTGTAACAACAATGGTAGTAAAAATGGTGGAATATCCTTTAAAAAAGGACCCCAACTTGGTTATGGGGTTGATAATAGTGGAAATGAAAAGTATATCCAAATTTTGCAAAAAACTTTAAAATATAATCCAGATATTTCAGCATGTAAAATTTATTTAAAAGTTAAAAACACATCTGATTATTTATGTAGTTATTCTCATTTTGTCGCTTCATTATATGACTCTAATGGGAGTTTATTGGGTACAGCAATTGGAAATGGAATAAACATTCCTGCAGGTAAAGAAAAAACCGTTGATTTAACAGCAGGAGACGTTGAAATGCCTTCAAAATATGAAATTCAAATAGAAGATGTTAGATTTCAATAAGAGTAACATTCCTAAAAAATGATACCAGTGTCCCGCAGAGCACCGGTGATGTATAAAAACCTAACGACTTCTTTCCCCCGAAAAACACTCCCCAATTCCAGTCAAATCAACATCCTCAAATCTTCTAGTTTTTATTTCTTTGTCTTTCAAAAAATTTATTCAATAAAAATTAAGTTTCTTAAAAAGGAAACCTTAATTTTATAAAAGAATGAAATGAAAGATAAATTCGAGGTTTTGTTTTTGCCTGAAGCAGTAAGATTTATGGATGAAATAGAAGATAAGGCAAGGGAGAAAATGTACTACAACATCAGAAAATCGCAGCAGGTAAATGATAATGAAATTTTCAAAAAACTAAATGAAAACATCTGGGAGTTTAGATGCATTTATCAAAATATTTCCTACAGATTATTTGCTTTTTGGGAGAAAGCAGATAACAAAAATACTTTGATTATTGCCACTCATGGAATGATTAAAAAATCACAAAAAACGCCGGCACATGAAATCAACAAAGCAGAACAAATCAGAAAATGATATTTACAACAAGCCCATTAAAAATAAATTTAAAACGGTTTCGCTAGATACCATGATCAATAAACATATCGGCAAGCGCGGCGCAACGAGAAGAGAAAACTTTGAAAATGAATTGAAAATCGAATTATTGGGAAACGCCATTAAAAAAGCCAGACAAGAAAAAAAATTAACTCAAGAAAAACTTGGCGATTTAGTTGGTGTACAAAAAGCTCAAATCTCTAAAATTGAAAACAGTTTTACCAATGCTCGTTTTGAAACTATTTTAAAAGTATTTGATGCACTTGGAGCGAGGATAACATTTAATGTGGTGATGAAATAAAGATGGTAATTGTTCTTATGTATAAAAAACAATTCGTGAATTCGTGGATAAATCCTTCGCCAATAACAACCACCTCTACTCCTCAATCAAATCCCCCAAATGCAATTTCAAAGCGTTTACTGAAATGCTGATTTCCCAAAATGAAATGCCTAAAGAAATCAACAAACTCAAAATACT
>CANHLV010000230.1 GCA_947461495.1 Chitinophagaceae bacterium | reverse complement strand
TAATTTCTTTGCAAGGTATTCCTGCTCTGTTTGTCCGGGTGTAGGAATTAATATTGCTTTTTTATGCAACGCCATCAAATCCATAATAGTTGAATAACCTGATCTTGCAATAATCATTTCCGATTGCTGTAAAACAGAAGACAGCTCTTCTGCATTGAGATGGTTTCGATATTGCAGTTTTTTATTCGTAGTTTTTAAATTTGTATTATTATTCGGCAAACCCCTGATGATGAATAAAGGCAGGTCAAAGTCTTCAGATTGTTTTACTATCAATTGTTCAAAAATAGTCCGCTGAGGTTCCGGACCTGAAATTAATATTGTTAACGGGTAAGCTAAGGGCGAATCCTGAAATGAAAATCTAGATAATAGGCCAATGTATTTTACCGGAGTTTTTGGAAATTGTAAAGGATGTGAAAGCAAACCGGCCATATTGATTTCACAAGCTATATCTGGCACCCAACATTCTGAATAACGGTTGATGAAAAAATAATTGGCTTTCATGGCTATTCTATCAAGTAATTTATTTCCTGTAAGTATCTGCAGTTGATGAGTAATGTAAACTGATGGTAGTTTTTGATGAAAACAACCGAGTCTGTTATCACTAACAATCGCATCTATTTGATAATCAATAACTATCTTTTTGATTTTTCGATTTTCTTTCCATGCTGAAAACAGGATTTTAGGTAATTGAAAAAACATCGAAAACATAAAAAATCGACTGTTTTTTGAATATCGAATACCATATCCAGGCAATGCGATAATTGTTAATTCGGGAAATTCTTTCTTTAATAATTGAACTATGCTACCCGAAGCACCAACCAATACCTCAAAGTTGTGGAATTGTAATGTTCTGATAATCGGAATGCATCGAGTTGCATGACCCAATCCCCAATCTAAAGGAGTTAATAAAATTCTTAATTTTTTCAAATTCTGCCTTTATTTTCTGTGAATTTCAAAAGAAAACAATATTTTTAAGTGAAAATAGTTTAAATTGTAACCTTAAGCTTATGAAACCTCAAATAAAATTAATAACTATCTTGTTGATCATCGTTACAATGTTTAGTTACGGATGTGCTTCAAAAAAAGTTTTTTGTGGCTGTCCAAATGAACGTGGAATGGTAGGATACAAGTAATAACCTCAACCTCTGATAAATGAATAAATCTAACAGAGATTTGCTCGTTTTATTAAAACAAGAAATCGTAAACCCACAGTCAATTGAAAAGGAAATCGATTGGCTACATCAACTATTATTCAGAGTCGAAAGATTGGATCATTTCGTATCTGCTCATGAACTGATAGATCTCAACAAATACAAAATTCATAACAACGTTTTTGAAATCAAAAAATTGATCAGAGGAAGAAAAGACAAAGCTTTTGTTTTTTTGAATAATTTAAATTGATATCAAGACAATAATTTCAGCGCTTCTCTTAAAGAAGCTATAACAGCTGTTATATCTTCTTTTTTACAACAACCAACGCTGATTCTATACCAGCAACTTTCTCTATCTGCGCCAAAATATCCAAATGGAACTATTGCCAGTTTAGCTTTATTTAAAATATATTCAGTAACCTGTTCTTGTTTGTCAATTAATAAACCTTCTGTAGTCGTCTTTCCTTTCAAATCAATTTTAACGGTAAGATAAATAGCGGCTTCAGGCTCAATAGCATCAACAGAAAATCCTTCAGTTTGTAGTTGTTTGAAACCTTCATGCAAATGAGTAAGCCTGTAACTGACTTCACCTTTGAAATAATTCAAGAATTCATCTACTGCTTTCTCATTATCTAAAAACCGAGCAGTAGCTTTTTGTTCTGCAAGCGGTGCCCATGAACCTACATGGCTATTGATTGACTTCATTTTAGAAATCAAAGCTTCTGGTCCTAGCGACCAACCTACTCTTACTCCTGTGGCAGCAAAGGCTTTACTGATGCCATCAACAAATACGGTATAATTTTTCATTTCCGGACGAAGTGAAACAGGATCATAATGTACTGTATGACCAAATGTTAGTGTCCAATAAATCTGATCATACATCACATACAATTTTTTTTCGCCCTCAGCCCTGCTGTTGTTTTCGGCAATTACCAGATCGCAAATGGCTTCCAAATCTTCTTTGGCAAACACAGTTCCAGTTGGATTTAAAGGCGAACACAAGGCAATTAAAGTTGCTCCCTTAATGTGTGGCGCAATCTGATTTGCAAATGGCATAAACTCATGCTCTGGCTTGGTTTCAATTCTGATATGCTCTGCTTCTGTGAAATGAGCATAATGATTATTGTTCCAACTGGGTACAGGATATATAACTTTGTCTCCTTTATCAACTATACTCCTGAAAATTGAGTAAATCAAAGGTCTGCCTCCATTGGATATCAATATTTCATTTGGAGAATATTTCAAGCCTTGCTTTCTTTCTATAAACGATGAGACCGCTTTTCTGAGTTCCAACTCTCCGTCCGCAGCAGGATAAGTGGTGTAGCCATTATTATATGCATGGATAATTTCCTGCTTCAATAATTCAGGAATAGGAAATTGAGCAGAATCAAAATCGCCAATCGTATAATTATAAATCTGATTGCCTTCTTTGATTTTTTCTTTAATCATCCCGCTCAAACGAACGATCTCTGAACCTATTAATGTTTCTGAAAGCTGACTAAATTTAGGATTGGCCATTGTATAAAAATTATCTCTCTTAAAAATGCAAAAGTAACTTTTACCCATCTGAATACAAAACAAAACAGCTATTCAAATGAACGAAAATGAACTTTTTTATTTTTTATGGCGTTTAGCGTTCCAAAACTCATATTAAATCGTTTCTAAGTAATCGTTGATTTTAATAAAAAATATACTGATATTGATAAAAAAAGGCTCAATAGTAAAAATTTCAGCAATGAATCTTATATTTGCAACACAAAAGTCAAGTCTATGAATTTTTTTCTTTACGGCTTGAAATTAGGATTCTGAGGCTTGTCGGCGTTAATTCGAAGCAATTCACACGATAGATTTTATATTCAATATGTTTAATTTAATACTTTTTGGTCCTCCGGGCAGCGGAAAAGGTACGCAAAGCGAAAACCTGATTGCCAAATATGGCTTGAAACACCTCAGCACTGGCGATTTATTGCGTTCAGAAATAGCACAACAAACTGCTTTGGGTATTGAGGCCAAAAAAGTAATGGATAAAGGGGAGCTGGTTCCAGATGAAGTAGTTATTGGAATGATCAGTTCCGCTATTGACAATAATGAAACTGTAAAAGGATTTTTATTTGATGGTTTCCCACGTACAGCCGCACAGGCAGAAGCTTTGGATAAATTACTCGATTTGAAAAAATCGTCTATCGCAGTGATGCTGGCACTTGAAGTTGGAGAAGAAGAATTAGTGAAAAGACTGATGAAAAGAGGTGAAACCAGTGGCAGAAGCGACGATACTAACGAAAGTGTTATTAGAGCCAGAATTACTGAGTATCATAATAAAACAACTGCAGTCGCTGATTATTACAAACAGTTCGACAAAGTAACCATGATTAAAGGGGAAGGTTCTATCGACGATATCTTCAACAGCCTTAGCAGTGAAATAGACAGTAGGATATGATTTTAAAATAGATTTCATTTTCAATG
>CANHLV010000229.1 GCA_947461495.1 Chitinophagaceae bacterium | reverse complement strand
CAACCGCTTCACAACATTTTAAATTTGGCGAGTTCACTTTAAATTACCTCAACTTATCATTGAATCCCGATGGTTTCTTTACCTTAAAAAAAAGAAATAATTTTATTTTTCATTTAGGAAAATCATTCGATAAAATCACCAATGAATATAGTCTTTACATCAAACAAAGATTAAAGCGTGCAGAGAAATTTCAATTGCAATACAGTGCAAGCAAAGACTATAAAAAAGCTATCAACATTTATAAAATATTATACAAAGAACGTTTACCTGATTTCAAAAAAAAGGATTACGATAATTTTGAAAACATTTGCAATTACTATTTCAACCTCAACAGATTATTTGTAAGAGAAGTGTGGAGCGCCGACGGAAACACGATGCTAGCCTGCGTTGTATTGCTTAAAGATGAAAATAGATTATACAATATAGCATCATCTATTTTTCCGGAAGGCAAAAAAATATTAGCCAATTATTTTCTTTACGACAACATCATCAAAGAGTTTGCAGAAGAAAAAATCATTCTCGATTTTGAAGGCTCTGATGTTCCTGGGATAGCTTATTTCTATAAAAACTGGGCTTCAGCAAACCAACAATACCCTTTCGTCAAATGGAATTTATTACCAGCTCCAATAAAACTCATCAAGCGTTAATACGGCTTTTTGATGTCAAGAAATGTTTCATCAAGTTGAATGGCATTTTTATGAAAAGTACTTAACTCTTTGTAACTTATTTTACTAACAATAAATCCTGATTGTTCTAATCGGCTAATATAATCATTGAGTTGATATATTCTTACATGGTCTTTTTGTCCAAACAATGCTGATTGCCTTGCAGGATTTTCAATTAATGACTCCTCAATAGTTACTGAAATGGTTTCCGAATAAGGAACCTGTAATATAGCGAAGCCGCCTTTTTTAAGCACTCTGTAGATTTCACTCATGGCTTTCAAATCAGCAGGGATATGCTCTAATATGTGATTGGCAACAACCAAATCAAAACTTTGATCCGCAAAACTGAAAGCAGTTGCGTCTTCTGTTTTAATCTGTTTGTCTATATTTTTATAAAAGCCCGGAACCAAATCTGCGGTATCAACTTGTGATTTGGATTGTAAATATTGATAGACATTTTTTTCAGGAGAAAGATGCAATATTTTTTTATTCTCAATATTAATGTGATGCTGTAACATAGCAATGACAAGCCTTTCTCTTGCATTGGATAAGCAATTCGGACAAATGATATTCTTGCCATAACCGGCAATCACATTATGAGTTGACAAAGCATTTTTATTTTCCGATGTAGGCCAATCATCAACAAATCGAAAATATTGTTGTTGGCAAACATTACATGTAAAGCCATGTCCTTTGTAACTAAAAAATGAAATTTTGAAAAACAATCTTTTTACATGAAAAACAAAATTCCTGTATTGGCTTTGTAGCGGATGATAAATTCCGAGTGAGTGTAAAATATTTTTAAACTTAGGGTTCAAAATTATTAAGCGTTGTCGAGTATTTTTTCTGCAATGATTAAATCAATCGGATGGGTGATTTTAATGTTATTCTCATCTCCGGTAATAATATAAATTTGATGTCCAGATGCTTCCATAACAGAGGCTTCATCTGTAAAAGAATCATTGTATTCCAATTCAAAAGCTTTTTTCAAATCAACACTATAAAAAGTTTGAGGTGTTTGTACCAACATTACGGTATCTCTTGAAATGGATTTATTTTTTTCACCATCAATAATTCTCACACTGTCTTTTGATGTAATTGCAGGGATGATTGCCTTCTTATTCAAAACCTCATTAAGAGAGCGTTGTATTAAATCCACAGAAACCATGCTTCTCACAGCATCATGCACTAACACAATACCATTTTCTTGAATTTGCATTAACCCATTTTTCACAGAATGGAATCTTGTAGCACCACCAGAAGTAATGATGATGTTGTTGTCTTTAAAAAATTGCGCAATAATTTCTTTGCCTATTTGTAAATAAAGTTCTGGCAACACAAGGATAATTTCTATATCAGGATCTGCCTTTAAAAAAGATTCAATGGTATAAACAAGCAGTGGTTTATTTTTGAGAAGTATGAACTGTTTGGGCACATCAGCTTTCATTCTGCTCCCACTTCCACCGGCGACCAATACAGCATATTTTTTCATAATAGAAAAAGATTAAGGAAGTTGATGATACTCTTTATACAATCCTATTTTATGTTCGCCTTTGCTGGTTTTCATGCCGCGATACATTCCGGCGCTGTTAAATACCATGGCCACATTTCCTTCTTTATCAACTCCTATCATGCCACCTTCCCCTTTTATTTCAATTAGTTTGTGATGTACCACTTCATTCATGGCTTCTTCAAGCGAAAGACCTTTATATTCCATTAATGCATTTACATCATGAGCGGCAACAGCACGAATAAAGAGTTCGCCATGACCGGTACAGCTGATGCCACAGGTTTTGTTATTGGCATAAGTTCCTGCACCAATAATTGGACTGTCTCCTATCCTTCCATATTTTTTATTGGTCATACCGCCTGTACTGGTTGCGGCTGCAAGATTACCATGTTGATCTAATGCAACAGCACCAACAGTTCCAAACTTTTTATCCTTCATTAATTCAGCAATATCCTGATGGGTGTGATCTAATGAGTACATATCGCTATCACGAATTTCTTTCCATTGATCGTATCTAAATTGAGAGAAGAAATATTCATCGGGTTCTAGCTTCAGTCCACGTTTGATGGCAAAGTCATTTGCTCCTTTTCCGCTTAAAAAAACATGATTGCTGTTGACCATCACTTCATAGGCCAACTCAATAGGATTGCGTACATTTCTGACACCGGCAATTGAACCAGCTTTCAAATCAGCACCATTCATGATGGCAGCGTCCATTTCTTGCACACCTTTTTTGGTAAATACAGAACCGCGACCGGCATTGAATAAAATATGATCTTCGAGAATAATGATTGCAGCTCTTACGGCATCAACTGAAGTACCCCCATTCTCCAGTATTTCATAACCCTTGATTAATGCAGATTCCAACCCTAACGTATACGCTTTTTCCAGTTCAGGGGTCATGTCTTGTTTGAGTATTGTACCTGCTCCGCCATGAATGACGATGGAAAATGGTTGCTGCATTGAATTTTTTTCCAAATTTATTTAATTAAAACAAGTTAATTGGCATCTTTTTTTAAACATAATGTGCAATTAACATCACTCTTGAAGAAAATGGTGAGTTAAAGAGATGTTCTCAAAGTAAATTGAACTTTATTTAGAAGCGATAAATTGAATCCTAGAAATTATTGTTTCGGGTGTAATTTGTTGCATACAAGCATGATCGCCTCTCCAACATTTTTTATTCCCATACACAGAACAAGGTCTGCATGGTAAATCAACTGAAACTACACTATCATCAGCTTGTCCCCACCCCAAAAAACCTATATATGGATGAGTTGCACCCCAGATACTTACAACTGGAATGTTATACATAGAAGCCAAGTGCATATTCGCAGAATCCATGCTGCACATGAGTTTGAGGTGGGTAATAATGGCCAACTCATCTTGAAGATTATATTTTCCGGTAATATTGATAACGTTTGGATGGTTTTCATTGAT
>CANHLV010000228.1 GCA_947461495.1 Chitinophagaceae bacterium | reverse complement strand
TATTGCCGGAAATATCGGAGCGGGAAAAACAACCTTAACCGAATTGCTCAGCAAACATTACAAATGGATTCCTCAATTTGAGGATGTGGACCACAATCCATATTTGAATGATTTTTATGAAGACATGCCACGTTGGAGCTTCAACCTTCAGATTTACTTTTTGAACAGCAGGCTAAATCAATTACTAGAAATCCAGCGTGGTACCGAAACCGTTATTCAAGACAGAACCATCTTTGAAGATGCTAATATCTTCGCTCCCAACCTTCACGACATGGGCTTGATGGGCAAACGCGACTTCGATAACTACTATAAATTTTTCGAAACTTTGAAGTCAATGGTTCAACCTCCGGACTTATTGATTTATTTGAAAGCTTCTGTTCCTACTCTTGTAGGACAAATTCAAAAAAGGGGCAGAGAATATGAAGAAAATATCAGACTAGATTATTTGAAAAAGCTAAATGACCTTTACAACAATTGGATAGATAATTATAAAGATGGTGCACTTTTAATTATTGATGCTGACAATAATAAATTTTCAGAAAAAGAAGAACATTTAGGAGAGATCATTACGAAGATAGACTCTACTTTATTTGGACTGTTTTAGTTGATTTGATAATTTGAAAATGTGACAATTTGTTAATTTGGTTGCTCCGACGAAGGTCTCTGACCGAGTCGAATGTTTCAGTGGTATTAGGAATTAGAAATTGGGAATTATCAAATTGACTAATCAATCAATTGGTTTTTCATCGCATAAAAAACCAATCCTACAGAATTTTTCACCCCGAATCTTTCCATCAGTCTGTCTTTTATGGCTTCTACTGTGCGAGGACTGATATCCATTTTCTGAGAAATTTCCTGAGCTGTAAATTCCATACATACAAGTGTGAGAACTTCTTTTTCTCTGTCGCTTAAAACGACCTCTGAGGTTAGACTGGGATTGAATTTCTGTTTGGAATAATTTTTCTTGATAAGCACTTTATTGACGAAAGGATTGAGATAAAAGCCGGTTTTCATTACGTCCACAATAGCTTTTTTGATTTCAGTTGGATCGGTATTTTTCAATAAATAACCAGCAGCGCCACAATCCATCAAATGACCTACGAAGCGCTCATCTTCGTACATAGTAAGAATGATAACACGAATATGAGGAAATAATTTAGTAAGCTGTTTGGTGGTATCAATGCCATCTTTTTTAGGCATCTTTAAATCGCACAACACAACATCAGGATTGAACTCGCCAATGTTATTAATCAGCTCTTCCCCATTATCAGCCTCCATAACAAACTTAATATTTGTATACTGTCGCATAGATAAAATAACACCTTTCCTGAAAAGTTTGTGATCGTCGGCAATGGCAACTGTTATCTGATGGGATTCACTCATAATGCAGTTGTAAAAATACAATTAGTTTGTGATAAAGAACAAAAGGAGAAAGTTAGTTTCAAATCCAGAATCCAGAATCCAGAATCTAGTATCCATATCATCTAGCTCATCCAGCCTATCCAGCCTATCCAGCTTATCCAGCTTATCCAGCCTATCCAGCTTATCCAGCTCTCCTACACAATCCCCTTCCTCGGCACCTCGATAGTAATTTTAAAATAAGTTTGGCTGGGGTCTATTTCAAAATAAATTCTTCCACTTAACACATTCATTCTGCTGGCGATGTTTTTCAAACCAAGTCCTTGAGCACTTTGATTCAGCTTGTCAAATTCGGGTTGAGTAATGCCATTGCCATCATGATGTATTCGAAGATAAAGATTATTGCCGCTGCTGTTTTGAGTTAAGTGAATGAAGCCAGCATTACTGTGTTTTAATACGTTATTCACCAGTTCCTGAATAACACGAAAAACCAATAATTCCTGCTCTACTTTTAATCGTTCTCTGTAATCATGGAATCTTGCGGTGGCATTAATGATACCACTTCCATTGATTTTCTGAAACAAATCAGTTGTGGCACTTTCCAAACCAAAATTCTTTAAAGTTGGCGGCATTAAACTATGACTAATATTTCTGATCAGCAGTATGGCATCGTCGATGATTTGTTTGGCGCTGATAATGCTTTGTAATTGTTGGGCTTTTTCCTGATTGACAAGATTCTCATTAAGATACAATCTTGCCGTAGCCAATAAAGGACCGGCGTCATCGTGTAAATCTGCCGCTATTCGTTGTCTTTCCTCTTCCTGAAATCGAATGGATGCATTTAATAAAACCTGTTGCTTCTCCGACTCCATTCTTTTCATCTGCATCTGGTATCTTATAATTTTACGCTGATGAAAAATCACGAAAATAATAATCCCAATAGCTAGTGTGAGCATTCCTAATGTTCCAATAAACATCAGCCTTGAAATACCGGAAGAATCTGCCTGTAATAAATACATAGGTTAACTAATTTTTTTGTTAGGTGTAATGGCATCGAGGTCAAGATCTTGGGGGAAAGGATTAGTGGTGTTGGTTATTAGATCAGTTTCTTTTGTTATTAATAAAGAACAACTCAAGAACAGATTTTTAATAATCGTTACAAAAGTATAAACTAATTGTAATTGAAAAATAAAATTACTGTTGTTGCTGTAAGAGGTAAATAATAAAAAAAAGAAATTACCTGAAAAGTAGAAAAACAATCCAACACAGATCCAAAAACTAATACTTTGATAGATTAAATAATTCAAGGTGATTTTCATTTTTTCGTAAAAAAAATAAATTAAAAACACCATAAATGCTAAAAACTCATAAATAAGAGGATAATTACTAAAATTGAATTTACTATAAAAAACATTTATGAATGAAAAAATCAAAAAGGGAAAGATTGAATAAATAATTAGTTTTTTAGCTATCTTATTTTGAAAAAAGTAATAGAGCATTAAAGCAAACATTATATACTCTGATACAGTATATAATTTTATTAGCAAAATGTAATACTTTTTTAAATCGAAAACATAGAGAAGAAGCAAACTTGAAATCGAAAATACAGCTAATGCAATTGTATAAATAAAAAAAACCTTTAATCCTTTTGTATTTAATTTTTTAAAAAATAAAACACAAAAAATCAAAGGTAAAATTTCAGAAGAGAATGTGATATAAGCTAAATAATTTTGAATAAGGCATCATTTTTTTCAAAAGTAAACAACTCTTATTCAAATACAAAATTAACTTAATTACCCTCTTACTCTGATTAAGGTAACTGCTAATGTGATTAGGACTCCGCTAAGCATAATAAAAAAGTTTGTGGTTTGAGATTAATTGCACCATAAACTTCAATTTATTTGCAATGTCACACAAGTGCTTTTTATGTTCTAGTAAAAATACGTTTTCAATAAAAAACAGTGTGGCATTGATTTTGAATAGGTTTAGATCCATTTTCGAATAATATATTTCGGGTAAATATACTAAATTAAAATAGTAATTTTACTATCTAAAATAAGTATCTTTATCACGTAATTTTACGATTCTAATTAAAAATGTGGATAATCATGTGGGAAAAATTAGTCTCATGAAAGTGAGAATTCAACGAATAGCAGTAGAAAACTATCAAATTTGCAATAAAAATAAAATAACCGTTCTATAAAACAAACTCAAATCCGTTTAACATGTCTTCAGAAAATCAGATAAAATTAGCTATTGCCGAC
>CANHLV010000227.1 GCA_947461495.1 Chitinophagaceae bacterium | reverse complement strand
TGCCCGCACCATTTTGTTGAATGTAAGCTTCACTGAACAAAGTGATATAATCAGCATCGCTGCTTGATTTTTTTGCAGTAGCACTTCTTAATGCATTTTGTAATTGCTGATCTTTTGAATTGTTGCTCAAAGATTTAATCATTCCTTCAAGACTAACATCCATGGTTACACTCATACCACCTTGCAAATCCAAACCAAGGTTTAATTCGTTTTCTTTACACTTTTGGTAAGTAGTACCTAAATAGATGTCTTTATCTCTAGTGCTGTCGAGAATTCTCTCAATCTTAGCTTTTACCAAAGACTCTCTTTCTTCAGGAGATAAATTTGCAGCTTGTTTCTTTACGATTTTTTCAGCTTGCTCTTTCACGGTAGATTCGTAATTACGAACAGCCCATGTGTAGGAAAGTTCCCAAACAGAGATGATAATTAATGCAATGGTAAAAAACCATACTAAACCTTTCAGTTTCATGTGTTAATGTTCTTTAAAATGACAACAAAGTCGTTAATAAATTTAGGTGTGCAAAGATAGGGGAAAAACCTATAGATTAAACCCTTCAACAGAATTGCTGTACTTTTGCATCAATCCTTTCTTAAAATATTGATAAACAGTTAGCTAAATTGTAGAATTTTATCTGTTATAGCAATTATTTTTTAATTTATTTCGATTATTTCTATTGAAGTTTACTTTTTTATGGAATTTTAAAGTGTTTTCCGAAGTGTAGTTTTAATTCAAAAACAGTTTTTAAAATAATAATATTTAGTTTTGTTTCTAAATCAAATCGTATGCAATTATCTAGCCTGCTCAATCAATTCAACGAACCCGAAACATTGAAAATGGCCAAACTAGGAAGAGAATTAAGAGCGAAAGGAATTGACATTACAGATTTAAGTTTGGGTGAACCTGATTTTGATACGCCTCAGCATATTAAAGATGCAGCAAAAAAAGCCATCGAAGATAATTTCAGTCATTATACACCTGTTGCCGGCTATCTAGATCTTCGCCAGGCCGTTTGTACGAAATTGCTCAGAGATAATAATCTTAAATATACTCCTGAACAAATAGTGGTAAGTACCGGCGCCAAACAAAGTATCGCCAATACCGTTTTGGCAATTGTTGATAAGGGAGATGAAGTAATCATTCCAACACCGTTTTGGGTGACTTATAGTGAAATCGTAAAATTAGCAGGTGGAAAGCCTATTTTAGTTAGAACTAAAATTGAAAACGGATATAAAATTACTGCTCAGGAACTAGAAGCCCATATCACAAGCCATACCAAATTGTTCATGTTTTCATCTCCTTGTAATCCTTCAGGTGCTTTATACAACAAATCAGAACTGGAATCACTGGTTCGTGTTTTTGAAAAACATCCTGATATATATATAATGAGCGATGAGATTTATGAATATATCAATTATGAAGGCAAACACGAAAGCATCGCGCAATTTGAATCCTTGAAGGATAGAACGATTGTGATTAACGGACTTAGCAAAGGATATGCGATGACAGGCTGGAGGGTAGGGTATATTGCTGCTCCATTGGAAGTGGCAAAAGCCTGTGATAAATTACAAGGCCAATTTACAAGTGCTACCAATTCAATTGCTCAACGTGCTGCCATAGTTGCACTCACAAGCGATTTGAAACCTACATTTGAAATGGTAGAAGCTTTCAAAATGAGAAGAGCGAAAGTGATGCAACTTCTAAGTGAAATTGAAGGAATAGTTTGTAGTGAACCTCCAGGCGCTTTTTATGTATTTCCCAATGTGAAATTTTATTTTGGAAAGAAAACGCCGGAAGGGATCGTAATTTCCAACGCAGATGAATTGTGTATGTATCTCCTAAATACCGCTCATGTTTCGTCTGTTACCGGCAGCGCATTTGGCGAGCCCGATTGTATCAGATTATCATTTGCAAACAGTATTGAAAATATTGAGAAGGGCTTTGCTAAATTGAAAATGGCTTTGCTCTCTTTAAGCTAAAATTGATTTATCAGCAGCCATTTTGATAAGCTCTTCGTTTATTCGTATAACCTGAGGCGTTAGTAAAATTGATTCGTCGTTTTTGATTACAAAATCACATCTTTTCATTTTTTCTTCTTCACTCATTTGGCGACTCATTCTCTGTCTTACAGCGACTTCGTCAATTCCATCTCTTTCCATGATTCTTTTTATTCGCAATGATTCAGGCGAGGTGACGCCGATGTTAACATTTAGATGAGATTCGCTGTGACTTTCGAAAATTAATGCCGCTTCTTTTATGGCATATGGTGTTGTTTGTTGCGACATCCAGTTGAGACTATCGGAAACGGTTAGGGGATGAATCAGTTGATTGAGTTGCTCCAGTTTTTTTGGGTCATTAAAAACAATGGCAGCAATGTATTCTCGATTTAGAATGCCATTAATATAACTTTCTTCCCCAAGTAAATTTTTTATGGATTGTATGAGGCCTTCGTCTTCAATCATCAATCTTTTAGCCTCTTTATCTGCATAATAAACCGGAACGCCCAATGTTTCAAAAATTGCAGCTACAGTAGATTTGCCACTACCAATGCCGCCGGTAAGACCAACTTTTAGCATGATGTATTTTTTGTTAATCATTCGTTATCCATCTCATCATGCCTTTTGATGACATGCCAGATATAGAGATGGGTATGAAAATATTTGTATTGTAAGCTTATTGTCTAAGTTATAAAATGTAACGGACAATTTCAGTGAAAATTAAAAAGTAGATCTCGTTTTACTTTTCGGTATAATTAGGCTGTTTAATTGATTTTTTAATAATCTACAACTTCAGTCCACTTTTCGGTATGTATGTCTTTTAATCTAACTAATCGAAATTCTTTAAAATCCTTGGTTTTATATTCCAGATTATATAATAAAATATCATCGTTTGGAATCTCAGGATAAGAATTGAAAGATTTTACAGTAACTTTTATCAAGTAAAAATTGTCGTTCATTTTTTTATAAACATATGGAAAGCTCCATAAATCAGATGAGTAGGAAAACTTTGATTTTTCTGGGACAAAGCTGTTTAGTTTTTTCAAAAAAGATTCATCTTTAGGTAATGCTTCTACTTCTTTTAATTTGTTTTTTTGTATCAAATAAATTTTTTGAATTGAAAATTCTCCGGTCATTGTACTCCAGGAAATTATTTCACCCGGAATTTCTTCATTCAATTCTGTTTTGACTCTTAAATTTTTCATTGTTTCTTGAAATTCTAAGAGAACTTTTTCAGTATAATTTGTATGCTTGAATTTACGTTTCAAATCATTCAATGAATATGAGTTTGAAGATTGCTGTGCTTGTAGATTGCAAAAAAGTGTAATCAGGAATAAAAAAATGAACGTTTGCTTTTTCATAAAATCAAATTTTAATTTCTTTTTGCGTTCAAGGCAATTACGGTTTTTTTATGCATTTGGGAAATTAATTAGCTGTTTGCTTGGTACATAAAACATCCTGCACAACAAGATTGTTTTGTAGTTTACAAAAGTTCACCTTCAGTTTACAATTCTGAGATTAGCTGTATCCAGCCTATCCAGTATCCAGCTTATCCAGCCTATCCAGCTTATCCAGCCTATCCAGCTTATCCAGCCTATCCAGCTTATCCAGCTTATCCAGTATCCAGCCTATCCAGCCTACTT